>JBHIEB010000041.1:0-6019 GCA_046760405.1 Minisyncoccales bacterium | reverse complement strand
AATATCAACGAATAGCGAATACGTTACGAATTTACGAATATTTAAACATTTATAATTCGTAATTCGTATATTCGAAATAGATTCGTAATTCGTTGATTATATCTTGAATTCTATCACATCACCATCTTGGACTATATAATCTTTGCCAATTGTTTGAAGCCAACCTTTTTCCCTGGCTCCAGTCCAACTTCTAGCTTCAACTAATTTCTGCCAAGGTACGACTTCAGCCCTAATGAATCTTTTTTCAAAATCAGAATGAACAACACCCCCGGCCTTTTGGGCTTTTGAGTTTTTGACCATTGTCCAGGCTCGCGCTTCTTTTCCACCAGTGACGGTAAAAAAGGTAATTAAATTTAAAATATTATAACAACTTAGGATTAGGTTATTAAGCTGGAGTTTAACACCCAGCTCCTTTCTTTCTGGTTCTGACAATTCTGAGACTTCTTCCTCTTCTTTAAGATTCATTATTAGATGTTCATATTTTAGGGCTTGAAACTTTGTTTTATCGTCAGTATTTAAAATATGCTTTCCAAGATATTTTTCATTAACATTCAAAATATTGAGAATTGGTTTAGCTGTTAAAAATTGATGTCCCCTAATTTCCAATTTTTCTTCATCGGTCAGATTAAGTTTAACAATTAGTTTTCCTTGAGAAACTTTCTCTTTAATTTTTTTTAAGAACTCAATTTTCTTTTGAATTTTTTTCCAGTTTTTCTTTTCCAGTTTTGAAATTAAGTTCTCTAAAGTTTCAAGGTCTTTCATCAAAAGCTCAACCTTGATAATTTCAATTTCCTTTTTTGGATTAATTTCACCTAAAACGTTTTCAACCTTTGGATCTTCAAAAGCTCTCACTACTTCCAAAATTGCATCACAATTTCTAATCTGAGCCAGAAACTGATTTCCCAAACCCTCGCCTTTATGGGCTCCTTTAACTAATCCGGCAATATCGACAAATTCAATAACAGTTGGGGTAACCTTTTCCGGCTTTATAACTTCAGCTACTTTTAATAATCTTTGGTCAGGAACTAAAACTATTCCAATATTGGGATGAATAGTGGTAAAGGGACGGGGAGCGATTTCAACTTGCTTTTTGGTTAAGGCTTTAAATAAAGTAGATTTTCCAACATTTGGTAAGCCAACAATACCAACTGAAAAAGACATATTTCTATGATATAATAAATTTGTATAAAAATCAAGTTTTTTTATGCCTAAACTTAAGAAAACAATGTTCCGCGAATATGATATTCGCGGTCAGGTCTCAGACGAAGAATTAAATGAAGAAAGTTGTAAAGCCATTGGCAAGGGTTTTGGAACTTTTTTAAAAAGACACAATGTCGGAGAAACTGTAGTTGGCTTTGATGCTCGAGAATACTCAGAACGCCTTAAAGATGCTTTAGTTTCAGGTATAATATCTACCGGAGTTAACGTAGTTGAGATCGGGCAGGTCCTTGTTCCAATTGCTTATTTTGCTCAACACCATTTAAAAGCCAAAGGGATAGCAATGTGCACCGCTTCCCATAATCCTCAGGGCTGGAGCGGATTTAAATTAGGTCATGATTTTGAGACTACCCTTCTTCCAGAAGATATAATGGAGCTTTACCAGATTATTTTGGCCGAAGATTTTGTTGAGGGTAGGGGTGAAGTTAGAAAAGAGCTCGATATTATTAAAGCTTATAGCGATTACGTAATCAAAAAGATAAATATAAAGAAAACTCTCAAAGTGGTGGTTAATGCTGGCAATGGTACTGCCGGTCCCATTGTTCCACCAATTTTAAGGAGAGCTGGCTGTGAGGTTGTTGAACAATACTGTGATATTGATTTTAGTTTTCCCCATCATGAACCCAATCCAGCCAGCTTAGAGGCTCTGGAAGCTTTGAGTTCTAAAGTCAGAAAAGTTGGAGCAGATATTGGGCTTGGGTTTGATGGTGATGGTGATCGTTTGGGAGTGGTTGATGAAAAAGGAAAAACTATTTGGCCTGACCGTTTTCTGATATTGTTAGCTCGCCGGGTGCTTCAAGAAAAACCAGGTTCCAAAGTTGTTTTTGATGTTAAATGTTCCCAGGCCTTGATTGAAGAAATTGAAAAAGCAGGTGGCATCCCGGTTATGTGGAAGACCGGCCATTCCTATATAAAACAAAAAGCCAAAGAGATTGATGCTGCCTTGGCTGGTGAAAGGAGTGGCCATATTTTTTATCGCCATGGCTATTACGGGTATGACGATGCTGTTTTTGCCGCTTTAAAACTTTTGGAATATTTATCAAGTCAAGACCAATTTTTATCTCAGATAATGTTGACTACTTCTCAATATATTACCTCTCCAGCCTGGCAGGTAGATTGCGCAGATGAAGTAAAATATGAAGTGGTTGATAAATTGACCAAAGAATTTAAAAAAGAGTATGGCCCAGAGAGAGTTATTGATATTAATGGTGCTCGGGTTAAATTTGATGATGGTTGGGGATTAGTTAGGGCTTCATCTAATTTACCAGTTTTAGTCTTGGTTTTTGAATCTAAAACAAAAAAAGGCCTCAAACTCATTGAAGATATTTTTCGCCAAAAATTAGCCAAACACTCTGAAGTCGGGGAAAAATGGGTGGCAGGTTAAATGAGGCCCATCTTTTTTTTGACTTCCTGCATTGTAGATTGGGCAATAACCTCAGCTTTTCTTTTACCCTGTTTTAAAATTTCCTGAACATAAACTTCTCGGGAGAGAAGTTCTTTTCTTTTCCGGCGAAAGGGCTCAAGAGAATCGATTAAAAGTTTAATAAGAGATTTTTTAAATTTGGCATAACCTTTGCCTTTGAAATCTTTTTCCAGTTCTTTAATTGATTTTCCCGAAAACAGAGAATAAATAATTAAAAGATTAGAGATTCCTGGTTTTTTTTGGGGACTATAAACAATTTTTCTTCCGGGATCGGTAACAGCAGCTATTATTTTTTTCTTAATTATTTCCGGTTCCTCAAAAAGGGAAACATAACAATCTGGTCCCAAAGATTTTGACATTTTCTTTTTCGGATTGGTTAAGGCCATTATTTTTGCTCCAATTTTTGGAATTTGAGCCTTGGGTATTTTGAAAGTTTTTCCAAATCTGTGATTAAACCTTCTAGCAATTTCTCTGGTCAATTCTACATGTTGTTGTTGGTCTTTTCCGACCGGAACTGTGTCAGTTTTGTAAAGCAATATGTCAGCCGCCATCAAAATAGGGTAATTTAAAAGTCCGGCGAAAGCTGCTTTTTTAAATTGCTTTGCCTTTTCTTTGTACTGGATCATTCGTTGTAAATCTCCGATTGAAGTTATGGTATTTAAAAGCCAGGCTAATTCTGTGTGTTCTTTAACTTCTGATTGGACAAACAAGATCGACTTTTCGGGGTTAATCCCTATTGCTAAATAACAAATGGCGGCATCTAAGATATTTTTTTTAAGGTCTTTGGGTTGATAGGGGACAGTGATAGCGTGGAGGTCAACAATAGAAAAAACACATTCAGCTTTTTCCTGAAGCTTAACCCATTGTTTAATGGCTCCTAAATAATTTCCAATATGAATTGCCCCTGTTGGTTGAATCCCGCTAAAAACCCTCATGTTTTAGTTTCTTTAATTTCTTTACTAATTTTTTTTATCTACTTTATCATAAATCTCCTAAAAAGGAAAGAAAAAAGCTCGCTCCGCCGTCCTAGTTTCTAGGGAGTGGAAACTTTCTCGTCCAATTTCGCTTCGTACATCTATTGACAACCCCCTTGACAAGGTTTTTTAAAAATGTAAAATACAAAATACAGAAAGAGGGTCTTTAAAACTTAATTAAAAGCTGTGAAGGGGAGAATGGGCCCCGGAGCTGGGAGGCGAACTTGTAAAATACAAAAGTAGCTAATCCTCGGAAGCTATCCGTTATCATATAGCGCACCGATTATTGTCGGTGGTAAAGATTCAATCAGTAATGGTTGGATAAAGCAAGGTGGCACCACGTTCTATTAAGGACCGTCCTTGAAGAGATTCTTAGAAAACAGGAATTTCACAAGGGCGGTTTTTTTAAGCCCTAAATTTAGCCCTTTAAAGGTAAATAAGGAGGATGAAGAAAGTGAATATTACCAATATTTCCCTTAGTTCAAAATACACAGATAAACAGAAAATGATGACAGATTTAGCTAAAGAAAACTTTTGTATTAACGAGGCCTTAAAAGATTGCGACCCTAAACTAGTCAACTGTGCAGACTCAATGGTGCTTTCAGCAATAGATGCTAAAGTAAAAACCAATCAAAGCTTATTATTGGAAGAAGCTTTTTCTGGCATGCTTTTAGTGTTAGCTGCGACCAACAATCTTATCAGAGCAAGGTTATTTCCTAAGATGGATTTTTCAGAAGCGATAGCAAAGGGAGTAGGATTCTTGCAATTAATGGCAACCAAAGAAGCCATTCAGGGACTTTCTCCTGAAGAGATTGCCGGGATGGTAGCTGCTGCTAATTTAGACCTAGTTTTTCGTCCGAAAGTTTCTCAAGTAGCTGAAACTTGTGGTATGGGCGGTGATCGTGGTTGGAGCACAAAAAGGGTAAAAACTATCAGTGCTTCCACATTAAGTGCATTAGTTCTAGCTTCGCTTGACATTCCTACTTTCAAACATGGCTCTTATGGAAATACGACTAAAGTTGGATCTACTGATGTGCCAATTAACTTCGGAGCTCAAGCTTGCCATCATGCTGCAGATACAATTCTTAGGTTATTTGCTGAGACCAATTTCTGGTTCAGCGATGCCCATAGTGTAAAAACTATTCACTATCTTTCACATCTACTGATGGTGGAAACAGTAAATCACATTATAGGACCTATGACCGTCCCTATTGCCAAGGAAACAGAGCTTTTTAAGGTAATGGGGGTGAACCATCATGTAAATCCAGAGACGATTGCTAGAGCTTATACTATTTTACACGAGCGAAAGTTTATCAACCTTGGCAGTGCAGCTATAGTATGCGGACTTGATGAGTTGCCTCAAGGCAAGGAATACAATGACCCGCGATGGGTAGCAAAACATAGTTTTCTAGATGAGGTCTCTCCCCGAGCAACTCTTGTTAGTCTAGCAAAAAGCGATAGGTTTCTAGGAAATTTTGTGCTGACTCATGAAGACTTCGGTGCTGATCCACTTGATGAGGAAACCCTTAAGATTCAAAACACTATCCCCACTCTTATGACAGCAAACCAAAAAGCTCTCCAAGGATTAGATGGAAATCTCAGTTCCTACTTAGCTCAAAATGCCGCCTTGGGCCTCTTAGTTTCGAAAGGGCTCAATGAAGCCAGTCCACTTGTAAGAATTCCTCAGTACTACCGAGAATGTCTAGAAACAATAGAATCGGGCAAAGCATTTCAGAAACTGCAACAATATGTCGAAGTCTCGGGAGGGAACTTCCGGAATTGGTTGAAAAGAAAAGAAAAAGCGTAAAGGCGCCGGGAACAATGCTACTCGGCGCTCTTTTTTTAAGTATTTAGTAAGGTATACTTAATTTATGAAAAAATCAATTTTAGTTTTAGCTTCTAAGTCAGATGACTATATTTACAAAGAGTCCCAGAAGAAACCTATAAGGAAAAAAAAGGGGGCCGCTTTTTTTATCAAAAAAGCTTTTGACGATTTGGGTATCAAATATAGATTAGTCACATCCGTTCCTTGCCTTCTTCTTTTCATGAATACATAGGATGTTACTCATGTATCTCATCTTTTGCAGATTTTGTGTATTATTTCATTTCCGTTTTAATAATAAAAATTCTGTAGTTTTTTTAATAGCGCATCTTATACTCTCCACAAAATTAGTAGTTTTCAAGAATTTACTAATTGTATAGGCGAAAAAGACATCGCCCGCACCAATGGTATTTAAGACAGGAATTTTCTTTTTAACATCTATTTTAAATTTTTTTCCAAAAATAAATACTTCGCAACCTAATTTTCCTTTGGTTGTAATTAAAATTTTTTGTTTTTGTTGATTTAACCAAATCTCTGGTATGTATTTTAGTTCTTCTCCTGTACCCTTTAAACAGAAGACTG
>JBHIEB010000040.1:0-6103 GCA_046760405.1 Minisyncoccales bacterium | reverse complement strand
ATCAAAAAGTCCTTTCTGGCCTCCGGCTCTTATTCTTTGATTTTCTCGATTCCATTCCAAAAGTCTTTCTAAGTTAAATAAAAGTTGATTTCTTTCCGCAAATTTATCAAAAACCCCCGCTTTGATTAAACTCTCCAGAGACTTTTTATTTAAATCTTTTGAACTAATTCTAGAGATAAAGTCCTCAATTGATTGATAGGGGCCGTTGGCTTTTCTTTCGGAAACAATCGAATCAACAATATTCCCTCCTACATTTTTAATCGCTAATAATCCAAAGCGAACCTTTTTTTCTTTTGGTATAACCGAGAAGTTTCTAAAGCTTTCGTTGATATCGGGAGGTAAAACCTCAATACTCATTTTTTTACATTCTTCAATTAAGAAGCCAATTCTTTCCACGTCTCCTTTTTCCGAAGTTAAAAGAGCAGCCATAAATTCAACTGGGAAATGAGCTTTCAAGAAAGCTGTTTGGTAGGCGATGGTAGCGTAGGCAGTGGAATGCGCGCGATTAAATCCGTAACGGGCAAAGGGTAAAACCCATTCCCAAATCTTTCGGGCGATATCTTTTTCTATTCCATTTTCTATCATTCCATTTATCATTTTTTCTTCTTGAGCTACAAGCAATGATTTAATTTTCTTTCCAACGGCTTTCCTTAAAATATCAGCTTCCGAGAGAGTAAATCCAGCCAATTTTTGAGCAATTTGCATTAGATCCTCTTGATAGATGCAAATTCCGTAGGTTTTTTTCAAGATTTTTTTCAATTTTGGATGCAAATATTCAACTCTCTTTTTTCTTTTTTTCCGGGCAATATATTCGGGAATAAGGGAGATTGGGCCCGGCCGATAAAGAGCAATCATCACCACAATATCCTCAAATTCGGTTGGTTTTAGTTGTTGCAGATATCTCCGCATCCCCGAGCTCTCCAGTTGAAATACGCCTACCGTTCCTCCTTTTTTCAACAATTTGTAAGTTTTTCGGTCATTTAAGGAAATATTTTCAATATCGATTTTTTTGCCCTGAACTACATAAATCCTTGATAAGGTGTCTTCAATAATTGTCAGGTTCTTTAGTCCCAGAAAATCCATTTTTAAAAGGCCTAAATCTTCAATCGAGTACATCTCGTATTGGGTGACAATAGCTTCATCGTCTTGGGTTGGGTGTTGGAGGGGAACAATATTATCTAAGGGCTTATCTGAAATTACTACTCCACAGGCATGGGTTGAGGCATGGCGAGCACAACCCTCTAATTTTCTGGCAAAGTCAATTAGTTTTCCGGCTTTATCATCTGTTTCATAAAGTTGGCGGAATTCAGGGACTTTGGCTAAGGTTTCATCTAAAGTTAAACCAAAAGGAATCATTTTTGCTATCCGGTCGCAAAAACCATAAGAATATCCAAGTGCCCTTCCAACATCTCTGACCACTGCTCTGGCGGCCATTGTCCCAAAAGTGATGATTTGAGCCACTTTATCTCGTCCATATTTCTGGGTTACATAATCAATAACTTCATTCCTTCTTCGGTCGGTGAAGTCTAAATCAATATCAGGCAATTCATTGCGTCCAACATTGAGGAAGCGCTCAAATAAAAGATTATATTTTAATGGATCTATGTTAGTTATATTTAGGAGGTAGGCTACCAGAGAGCCCCCGATTGATCCGCGTCCTGGGCCGACCACAATCCGATTTTCCTTGGCCCAATTAACAAAATCCTGAACAATCAAAAAATAAGAAGCAAGACCGATCTGCTTTATTGCTTCCAGTTCATATTTCAATCTTTCTGAAACCTCTTTTTTAGGGAAAGCCCCATATCTTTTTCTTACTCCCTGCTGGCAGAGTTCCTCTAAATATTCATCTGACGTTTTAGCGTTGGGTGTTTCAAATTTGGGAAGCTTGGTTTTTCCTAATTTAAATTCGAAATCGCAAGATTCGGCAATTTTCTGGGTGTTTTCAATAGCTTGGGGCACATCTTTGAAGTCTTCAATCATTTTTTCAGGTTTCCTTAGAGAAAAATCATCGGCTTTCAGTGTTAATCTCTCAGGGTCATTTGGGTCAGCTCCAGTATTAATGAGCATTAAAAGGTCTTGGGCTTCCGCATCTTCTGGTTTTAAATAATGCGAGTCATTGGTGGCTACCAAAGGAATGTCTAACTTTTTTGAAAGAGAAATAAGAGCTTTGTTAATAATTTTTTGTTCTTTTATATTTGGGTGATGTTGCAATTCTAAATAAAAGTTTTCCTTGCCAAAAAATTTCTGATATCTGAGAGCAGTTTTTTCAGCTTCTGCCATTCTTTTGGCTAAGATTAATCGAGGAATTTTCCCCTGAAGACAGGCAGAGAGTCCAATTAGTCCTTCTGAATGTTTGGCTAATAATTCTTCATCAATTCTTGGTTTATAATAAAAGCCCTCCAAGTGGGCTTTTGTTAAAAGTTTAACTAAATTTTTATAGCCGGCTTTATTTTTAACTAACAAAACCAGATGATATCTTTTATCGTCAATATTTGGCCTTTTATCAGTCATTTTTTCATAGGCCAGGTACATTTCACAACCAAAAATTGGTTTTATCCCTCTTTTCTTTGCCTTTTTATAAAATTCCACTGCACCATAAAGCGCTCCATGGTCAGTTATGGCCACTGAATCCATACCCAATTTTTGGACATAATCCAAAAGCTCATCAATCTTTGGCAAACCATCGAGCAGGGAATAGTGAGAATGAACATGTAAGTGAGTGAATTTTGACATTTAAGTGTGACTTGCCCGCCTAAGTTTTGCAGAGCAAAATTTTGGCGGGGTAAACTCTGGCATATAAATAAAAATATTTACCCAGTTTACAATTTCGATTGTTTTGTAACATTTACGCCGTTAGATAAGGAGTTGTCTAACGGAGCTATCGAAATTGTTATGCTGGGCTTAAAAGTATTACCTTATTTTACTCCTCCCCCAAAACCAAGTCAAATATCCCAACAGAATAGAACCCTGTTTTTTTACTTTGACTGATTGGGAAGTCTTCCCAATCAGTTACTTCCCAATCAGTTAATTACTGAAAGCTGACTTACAACATTTTAGCTGAAAGATAACAAAAGTTGACATAAATTTACAAAAAATATACAATGAAATTAGTATGGTTGATAAAGCTTCAAATCTTAAAATTACAATTAAACCTAAAACAAAAAAGTTTCTGGTTGAAATTGATGCTGAAAGACTGGAAAGGCTGGCTGCTGGTTTAGGTTTATTTAGTCCCGATTTTTTGAAAAGTTTAGACCGAGCAGAAAAAGACTATAAAGCTGGCAGAACCCGAAAAATTAAGAGCCTTAAAGATTTGAGATGAGTTTATGATTGAGGTTTCTGTTACTAAGGAGTTCGAAAGACGGTACGAGAAATTACCTCTTTCTATTAAACAAAAGGCCGAGAAGAAAGAAAAATTATTTCGTCAAAACCCTTTTCATCCATTACTCCACACTGAAAAGTAAAGTCCAAAACATAAAGAAGTGTGGAGTTTTCGTATCGATAAGAAATACCGGATTATCTTTAGATTTACAAAAGCCAATAAAGCTCTATTTCTTACTGTCGGCCCTCACAGCTGGATTTATCGATATAAATTTTAACAACTCATTTCATTCTCAAAGAGGAATTTATTTCTTCCCTGAACTCAATATAGTTGAGGGCTTTTTTCTAATTATTATTCATCGCTCGATGTTGATTATTGCTGAAAGCTAACTGACGACATTTTAGCTGAAAGACAACACAAAAACTTGACAAATCTAAATAGGTTTGCTATAATTAGAGTGTAAAATAAGTTCTTTTAAATTAAAAAGGGAAGGAACCCCATTAGAAAACTTCGTTTCTAACGGGATAAAGAAAATCTTAGGTGGCCGGATTTGTTTATCAAATCTTGGTAGATAGATTTGGCCATCTAAGATGATCAATAATGGGATTAGATGGCTAATAAAAAAAAGAGGTCGGTCAATGTTCTGCATAGACATACATCTTGAAAGAGAGATAGAGAGACTACTCGGAAAGGATTCTTTGGAACACCTTCAGAGTATCATCGCTCTCCAGAGAACTAAGGAGGCTCTTCGCTCCCATGGTGTTTTAGCTAAAGACCTCTTCTTTCTTATCGAAAAACTTATTGAATACTCCTTTGAAAAAATAGGAGGATTCGAAAAGATAAAATCTCTCTGTACAGAACGATTAGAAAGAAGAAGCGAAGCCGACGATTTTGCGGCAGAGGCAACTGTAACTGTAGTGGGTTTAATTGCTCATACACCGGAAATAAGAGAGGAAGCAGTGGTTATTCTTGTTTCTATGTTAGAATATTCTCACAACAGGGTCTCTAGCAAAGCCTTCTGGGCGTTGAAGTTGCTGGGTGAGCCAGCTGAGCAGCTATTCCAGAGAGCTTTATTAAAAAAGAAAGGCCTTAGCTTGAGAAATTAAAAATTAGTAAGTAAGCTTATTGCCAAGTCCTTTCCTTCCCCTCTTTTTTCGAGCTAATAATTGTGTATTGTTGGTTGGAAAAAGGAGAGCTTTTAACTAAAACAGCTATAAAGGAGCTGTTTTTTAGTTTCTATTAAATATACCGAGAAGTCTTCTTGGTTTTTCTTTAATTTTAGCTCACCTTTAATAATTGATTGGGAAGTCTTCCCAATCAGTTACGTAAAATATTCGTTTTTCTTGAAACAAAAAAGAGCTGAGGATTTAATTTTTCTCAGCTTTTAAGAAGATTTTACCTTTTTTATATTGTATTTCTTTGTAAGGAATTCTCCGGAGGGATTGCAAGCAAGAGTTCCTGCATTCA
Source organism: Minisyncoccales bacterium (assembly GCA_046760405.1). GTDB lineage: Bacteria > Patescibacteriota > Minisyncoccia > Minisyncoccales > JANBVM01 > JBHIEB01. The sequence goes on along the minus strand of JBHIEB010000040.1, from coordinate 1,317 downwards.
CAGGAATTTTCAATTTGATTAACTCTTTTCTTTTTCTGAGCAGAGTTTCGTGGCGGCGTTGGATTGTAGTTTTGGTGATGGGAAGACTGTGTTTTCGGAACTTCCATAATCTTATTGGATCTCGAAGAGCATCTTTCTCTGATAATCCAGCTTTTTTGTACTCTTTAATTATAGACTTCATTGCCCAATTTATCACCCAGGAATAGAATTTTAGTTGAGCTTTAGTTTTTTCGAATTTAAATAAATTCTCTCCTTCTCTGTCATATTGGGCAATTACTAAGGCGAATTCAGGCTCAACACCCTGCTGTATTAACCTTTTCACTAGCCATTTCGGGGGGCTCCCTCTCTCAGATTCAAAGATTCCAAGTAGGAGTTCTTTTACCTCTTTGACAGCCTTTAGCTCCTTCATCCCTGACTTCTCCTTTAGGTGCTATTATTAAGATAGCAAATATCCATTATTTTGTCAAAAATTGAGTTGAATTCTATCTTATTTAAGATATTATAAAATATGTTGCCAAATTTTAGAGAAGAAAGAAAATTATGGAAAAAGGGCTACAAAAGAGTAGTTGGGTTGGATGAAGCAGGGAGAGGGGCTTTGGGAGGACCAGTAGTGGCCGTAGCCGTGATAATAAATCCAAAACCAAAAACCAAAAACCAAAAATTAAAAACACAAATTAAAAATAAAAAAATTAACAACTTAGGAATTCGGGATTCTAAAAGATTAACGCCGAAAAAAAGAGAGGAAATTTACAAAATTTTGATTAATCATTCTCAAATAAAGTGGGGGAGAGGAAGGGTTTCAGAAAAGGTGATTGATAAGATTAATATTCTGGAAGCAACAAAATTGGCAATGAAAAGAGCGGTAAGGAATTTGGAAAAGAAGCTGAGGAGAAAAGCTAGCTTTTTAATTTTGGATGGAAATATGAAAATTGATTATTCGCATGGGCCCATTCGCATACCCCGAAGCCGAGCGAAGCGAAGGCGAGGGTTGGGCTATTCGCATGCTATTCCTCAAAAATCAATTATTAAAGCTGACAATAAAGTTTTTTCTTGCGCTACAGCTTCAATTTTGGCCAAAGTCAGACGAGATAGAATGATGGAGAGATATGACAAAAGATATCCTCAATATGGATTTTCAAAACACAAAGGATATGCTACAAAATTACATTTAAAGATGCTAAAAAAATATGGCCCCTGCAAAATCCATAGAAAAAGCTTTAAACCAATTAATGAAATCCTAAATCCGAAATCCTAAATTCGAAACAATATCTAAATTCAAATGTTCAAAATTCAAAACAGATTTTCAAGATAAGTTTT
>JBHIEB010000039.1:0-6537 GCA_046760405.1 Minisyncoccales bacterium | reverse complement strand
TGAGAGCAGTTTCCCTCTTGGCTATCAAAAAGGTTCTTGGTTTTTCTGATGAGAAGATCGAGGAAATGGGGGCTGAAGTTCCTAAATATTCTTCTGTTATTAGATTTGCTATGAAATTTTTGGGTTTAGTTAGAAATGTAGAGACCTACTATCAAAACATTCCAAGAATGTGGAAAAGATTTGTAACAGTTGGTGAATTTTGGGCAGAATCTAATGAAGAAAAAAAAAGAGTAATAATCAGAATAAAAGCTCTTAATATTCATCCTATCTTGTGTACTTATTTATTAGGCATCCTCCCAGCTTTTCATGAAATAGCTAGAGGACGCAAAGCAACCTGTCAAGAAACAAAATGTCCCTTTCGAGGCGATAATTATCACGAATTTATAAACAGGTGGTAAAATTTAATAAAAAAAGTCTTATAAAAGCAAAAAGCCCAAAAATGGGCTTTTTTTGCGGGCTGTGCTCGCGATCGACGTGACAGGGACGACGAGACTCGCCCAGTCATTCGACTGGGCGTCCGGTTGAATAACCGGGCGAACTCTTTGCGGGGACGATGGGATTTGAACCCACGCTTTTCGGTTCGACAAACCGACGTGTTAACCAGACTACACTACGTCCCCAGAATTTGGTGCGGGGTGCTCTAACCAATTGAGCTACGTCCCCATATTTAGTAATGAGTTGATGAGTACGCTCGCTAATGCTCGCTTTAGTTGATGAGTATATTTTACTCATTAACTCATAAACTCAAGGCTGCGAAGCAGCCGTACTCATTTACTAATTATGGTGCCGGTGACAGGAGTCGAACCCGTAACCTTCTGCTTATGATGCAGTCGCTCTAACCATTGAGCTACACCGGCTATTTTAGTAATTAGTTGATGAGTACGCTGGCTAATACTCGCTTTAGTTGATGAGTATATTTTACTCATTAACTCATAAACTCATTTACTAATCTTTTTGGGGTGCCAGGAATTGCACCTGGGTCTCCAGCTTATGGGACTGGCGAGGTACTACTCCTCCACACCCCGATATCTATATCCTTATTATTTTAGGATTTTTTTTAAAGGGCGTCAAGCTCGACTAATGCTTTTTCATAAATTTTCAAAGCCCTCTCGGCCGTTTCTATATCCAGATGATAACTTGGGTCATGAATGACATTTGAACGAATCTTATGAGCTCTCCGAACCTCTTCAAGATTGACAAGGACATCGGGCGTCAATTTATCTAATCTCTCACCCAAACTTTCACCAGTATAACCCAATTTTTTTAAAATATCATCTAACAGAGAATCGGCTTCAATTACAGCTAACTTGGCTTCTGACTCGGTACCGAGTTTAAGTCTTTCTTTAATTTCCCTCCATTTTTTATCAATTCTTTTCACTCCATAATGTCGATAGGTTAAAAATTCTCTTAAATCCCAAATTATTAATCTATGCAACCAACTAGTTTTAATTAAGGCAAAAATAATAAAGCCAAAGAAAAACAAACTTAAAGCTAAAAAGATAATTTTTAAAATCAAAAGCCAACCAGCAAAATTCGGATGTAAAATAAATTGAGTTATGTCGTCCATAAACTATTGTTCTAATATCCCTGCTATCTCCATGATTTTTTCTTCCTCAAAGGGTTTTCCAATAATTTGGAGACCGACTGGCAAACCTTCTGCCTTACCACAGGGCATAGAAATTGCCGGCAATCCAGCTAAATTAACCGAAACAGTGAAAATATCAGATAGATACATTTTTAATGGATCTTCAATTTTTTCTCCCAATTTAAAAGCCGGAGTTGGAGATACCGGAGTAAAAATAGCATCCACCTTTTCAAAAGCTTTGTCGAAATCTCCTCTAACCAATGTTCTAACTTTTTGGGCTCTTAAATAATAAGCCTCATAATAACCCGAGGACAAAGCATAAGTGCCCAACATTATTCTTCTTCTCACCTCTTCCCCGAATCCCTCTCCTCTAGAATATAAATATACTTCTAATAGATTTTTGGTTTTTGGTTTTTGTCGCCGACGCGCCATAGCCGCTTTGGCGACGGCGCGGTTTTTGGTTTTTGAATATCCATATTTAATTCCATCGTAACGAGCGAGGTTAGCACTAGCTTCAGATGGATTAATTATATAGTAACAAGGCAAAGCATATTCAGTGTGGGGAAGACTTACTTCTAAAATTTTTACTCCCATCTTTTCATAAATTTTTATCGCCTCTTTTATTACTCTTTCTACTTCGGGATCAATACCCTCAATAAAATATTCTTTCGGAACGCCAATTTTTAAACTTCGAATGTCGAACTTCGAACTCCAAACCGTCGGTTCAACCGAGGTCGAATCTAATAAATCTCTTCCTTTAATAGTATCAAAAACTATTTTACAATCTTGAACTGTTTTTGCCATTGGACCTATCTGATCCAAAGAAGAGGCAAAGGCAATCAAGCCATATCTTGAAACTGCCCCATAAGTAGGTTTTAGACCGACTATTCCACAAAATGAAGCCGGTTGCCTAACTGAACCACCGGTGTCAGTACCCAAAGCAAAAAGGCACAAGTTTGCCGCTATGGCTGCCGCCGACCCTCCGGAAGAGCCTCCTGGCACCCGGGTCAAATCATTAGGATTTTTTGTTGGAAAGAAAGCTGAATTTTCTGTTGAAGAACCCATGGCAAATTCATCCAAATTAGTTTTTCCCAAAATTATTACTCCTTCTTTCTTTAGCTTTTTTATACAAGTGGCGTCATAGGGAGCAATGTAATTTCCCAAGATTTTAGAGCCAGCAGTACATTTTATATTCTCAACTAAAATAATATCTTTTACTGCCATTGGAATTCCAGCTAGTAAAGGAATTTCTCGATTTTCTAAAATCATCTCATCGATTTTTTTTGCCTGAGAGACTGCCAAGTCTTTAGTAACAGTTAAATAGGAAAAAATTTCCTTATCTTTTTTCTCTATTTTATCTAAATAAGCCCATGTTAATTCCAAGGCTGAAAATTCCTTCTCTATCAAACCTTGATGGGTTTGAGCTATTGTGAGCTTACTAATATCCACGAATCTACCACTAATTACACAAATTCGAACTCACAAATAAATTATTCGTGAAATTCGAGAAACATTCGTGTAAATTCGCGATTTACAAAATTGACTTAACTTTTATATATCCTTCTTTTTTATCAGGAGCCATCTCGACTAACTTTTTTCCCCTTTCTAATTCTTCTTCTTTAATTTCATCCCTTCGGATTACATTTTCAACCTTGATTGAATGGCTGGTAGGCTCAATATTTGAAATATCAACTTCTTTTAATTTTTCAATGTAATCTAAAATCGAAGAAAGTTTCCTTTGTATTTTCTTTTTTTCTTTCTCGCTCAAACCTAATCTGGCAAGCCGAGCTACATGTTGAACGTCTTTTTTTGAAATCATAAATTGGTGACAGGTGACAGGCGACATGAGATATAAGAATTCCCCTCTTTTCTCCTGTCCCTTATTTCTTATTTCTTATTTCTTGTCTCTTGTCTCTTACCTTGGTGGTTCCAATTCCGCTGTCTCCACTAAAACTTCATGTAATTCATCTAAATTCTCTAAAACCATTCCCGCCCCCCGTACTACAGCTGTCATCGGGTCTTCAATAATTTTTGTCGGAACTTTTGTCTCCTTTTGAACCAAAACATCCAAACCTCTCAAAAGAGAGCCACCGCCAGAAAGATAAATTCCGTTTGTCATTACATCAGCTAATAATTCAGGGGGAGTCTCTTCAATAGCTGTTTTTACTTCGGTTACAATTTGTCTAATTGATTTCTCCATTGCCCTCCTAGCGTCTTCATCAGAAATTGAAATTTCTTCAGGAAGCCCGGTAACTAAATTTCTTCCCCTCATTGGAAACTCCCTTTTTTCTTTTAAGGGAAAAGCAGAGCCTATACTAATTTTAATTGTTTCAGCTGTTCTCTCGCCAATTAATAATTTGTATTCTTCTTGAGCAAAGCGAATGACGTCTTCATTAAGTTTATCGCCAGCTATTCTCAAACTTTTTGCCAGAACAATTCCGCCCAAAGAAATCACTGCTACCTCAGTTGTTCCTCCTCCAATGTCAATAACAAAATTACCGCCTGCTTCCTGAACAGGAAGTCTGGCGCCAATTGCGGCTGCCATTGGTTCCTCAATTAAAAATACCTCTCTGGCTCCAGCTGATTTTGCAGCATCAATCACTGCCTTTTTCTCTACCTCTGTCACTCCAGAGGGGATACCAATGATTACTCTTGGTCTAGCCCACCTTCTTTTCCGAGCTTTCTCAATGAAATATCTAAGCATTTGTTCTGTAACTTCAAAATCAGAAACCACTCCTGATCTCAAAGGTCGGGTAGCAACAATATGGGAAGGAGTCCTGCCCACCATCTTTTTAGCCTCCAACCCAATTGCCAAAATTTGGCCTGTCTTTTTATTTACTGCTACCATTGAAGGTTCTTGCATTACAATTCCCCGACCTCGAACATAGACTACGGAATTAGCAGTCCCCAAATCAATAGCAATGTCCTCTGAAAATACTCCAAAAAGTTTATTTAGCATAGTGGTAATACATAGCGAGGTCGCGGCACGCGACCTCGCCCATAAATTATGGGCGGGCGCTAACACCGCTCCTTAAAAACCGCTTGGTTTTTAATATTTTCCTATACGGGGAAACCGTGGGTTTCCCCCGACTTCGTCTGGCCGTAGGCCGACTTCGTCGAGGCGAAGGCCGACCCCCCTCCTCAGTGGGATTTAAGAAACCGTGATAACTGATTTATCTTTATCAATTTTATTCTCTTTCCCTTTCTCTTTTTTAACTCAACGCAATCTTTTTTTAAAGTCTTTTCAGAAACAACAAGTCTGGTTGGGACTCCGATTAAATCGCAATCGGCAAATTTTTCTCCAGCTGTCTTTTCTTTTCTATCGTCGTATAGAACTTTAAACCCTATTCTTTGTAAATCCCTGTACAATTTTTCAGCCACCTTTCTTACTTTGGCGACATTTTCAAGGGCAATCAAGTGCACCTGGAAAGGAGCCACTCCTTGGGGCCAAATAATCCCCTTTTCATCATGGTAAATTTCAACGATTGTTGCCATCAATCTTGGAAGACCGATACCATAGCATCCCATTGAAATTAGTTTGGCTTTTCCGTCCTTATCTCGATAGTTAGCCTTCATGGCTTTACTATATTTTGTTCCCAGATAGAAAACATGACCCACCTCAATTGCGGTTTTTTCCTCCAGAAAAGCTTTACATTGAGGACATTTTTTTGCTTTTCCTATTATTTCAACATTTGCGCCATAACCACATTTTTTACAAATTAAAATCTTATCCTCACCTCGTTCAGATAAAGCCATAAATTCATGAGAAAGCTTCCCTCCAATTGTACCAGAACTAGCTTCTACACAAACTGTTTTTAAGCCGCATCTTTTGTAAATCTTAGAGTAAGTTTTTCTTACTTTGTTGTAAAAATTCACCAAATCTTTTTTACCAGTGTGAAAACTGTATAAATCTTTCATTACAAATTCTCTAGTTCTTAAAAGGCCACCGGTAGCTCGCATCTCATTGCGGAATTTATTTTGAATTTGGAAAAGAGAAAAAGGTAAATCCTGATAAGATTTAACTCTTTTTCTGACAATGTCTACAATCTCTTCTTCATGAGTAGGGCCCAAAGCTAATTCTTTTTTGTGGCGGTCTTTAAATTTAAAAAGAGGGGGATCAATAGTATTCCAACGACCGGTTTCTAACCAAAGTTTTTTATCTTGGAGAGCCGGTAAATACACTTCTTGAGCTCCCAAGTTTAGCATTTCTTCTCTAATAATCTTTTCAATTTTTTTAAAAACTAAAAACCCCAAAGGCAAAAATCGATAAACTCCGCTGATTGTTTGTTCAATAAAATCACCCCGAATCAGGTATTGGTGACTAACAGCTACCACATCTTTGGATGTTTTCTTTTTGGTTTTGGTAAAAAGTTGAGATTGACGCATACCTTTAGAAATCCTAAGCACTAAATCCGAAATCCTAAACGATATCTAATGATCGGAATTCAAATGACCAAAACTTGTTTTGAATTTAGAACATTTGGATTTTGAATTTGTTTAGAATTTCGATATTCGAATTTGGACTTTTCTTTAGAAAAGTTTAGTAATATCTCTTATTGTAACCCAAATCATTAGCAAAATTAATAAACTAAAGAAAAAGGCAGTAACGCTTTGCTCTATTTTTTGGCTTACCGGCTTTTTTCTTATCGCCTCAATTCCTAAAAATAAAAGCTTTCCCCCATCAAAAGCAGGAATAGGTAGAATATTTAATATTGCCAAATAAACAGAGATTAAGCCTAAAAAGTTCATAAAATAAGTTATCCCCATCTGCTGCGCTTGGGGTAATATTTCAAAAATAATCCTAACCGGTCCTGCTATTTGAACTCCAGAAGGAACACCTCTAAAAACATTTCCAATTGCCCGGGCATAACCTCGAACTACGCTTAAAGTTAGGTTTCCAGTAGTCAAAATTCCCTGCCAAGGAGCCATATACCAAGGATATTTTTTAATTG
>JBHIEB010000038.1:0-6720 GCA_046760405.1 Minisyncoccales bacterium | reverse complement strand
CTGCTTTCCAGAATAACAAAAGCAAGAAGTGCTGTCAAGCCCTCCCAAGTTTTTGGACTGGCCCACCTAAGTTTTGCTTCGCAAAATTTTGGCGGGCTGGTCGCCCTTGGCGACCAAACTCGGCCGTAGGCTGTCCAAAAATTTGGAGAGGGCAAGCCCCTAAGGATCTGAAAAATAACTTTTTTACTCTGGTTTAAAGCCTATGGGTGTTGAGGGTCCTTTGGCAGGTTCCACTTGTCCAAATTTTTCTTCATATTTTTTCATATTCTCCTGCAATGCCCTAATCATTCTTTTTAAATGGGCTGGGCTCATTAAAACTCTGGCAGTCAAAATTCCCTGGGGCGGAAAGACATTAAAAAAATCTAAACAGAACTCTTCCTTGGTATGAGAAACCTGCATTAAATTTGAATAAGCGCCCTTCAAATCCTCATCCCTCGCTTTAAGTTGAATTTGTTTTTTCTCCATAAAATACTGTTGTTTTACGACCTTTCTTTTTTAAGTAAGGCAATTTTCTTTTTTACTCCGTTTCTGTATCCTCCAATTTTCCCATCAGACCTAATTACTCGATGGCAAGGAACATCTAGATTTCTATTTTTATTTAGGATATTCCCTACTGCTCGCCAGGCTTTTGGAAAACCAGCAGATTCTGCCACCTCTTTATACGTCATTGTTCTACCCTTTGGTATTTTTTTAACAATCAGATATATTTTTCTTTGAAATTCGGACATTTAAAGTTAGCTAAATAAATTAAGATTACCAAGACGGACATTTTCCAAACCAACTTCTTTTGCTATTGTCAAACATTCTTGAGCTTCTTTTTGAGAAAATAGAGGGAGGTTTCTCATAAAAAAATGGGGATAAAAACCGAGTAAGGAATATGGAATATTTGGATTCAAATTGGCAATGAATTTTGCTATCTTCTCTATTTCCCTTCTGTCAATATAGCCTGGAACCAAAAGCGTTAAGGCAGCCAAGAATCCTCCTCTTGCTTTGGGCAAATATTCTTTTGCCAAGAATTCAAAATTTTTAAAAGTTTGACGATTTGAAACTCCGCAAAGTGCATAATGTAAGTTTTCATTAAAGGCCTTTAAATCAAATTTTATTATCCCCCCGGATTTTAAAGAAAATTCAGCTATTTTTCTTAACAAGTTTTCACTCATTGCTCCGTTTGTTTCCCAACAAATCCGGGGAGAGATAAACTCTCCCCGCCCTGTCGAATGACGGGGCGAATTCTCTTTTTTAAAAATAGACTCACAAGTTTTCAAAGCATAGGAGATTTGAGGAGTTGGGTCGCCACCAAAAAAACAAATACAAAAGGTATCTTTATCGATAGCCCCAATCAAGGTTTTTGCTGAGACCTTTGGCGAAAGCGATTTTGCTAAATATTTGTAATGCCAGTTTTGGCAAAATAAGCAATTAAAGGTGCAGGAACCATAAAAAACAGCCAAATTTTTCTTTTCAAATTCTTCTGAGCCCTGACAGAAAAAGCTAGCTACACAATTTGTCGGCAAGGGGTCATAATACCATTGTAAAATTCCTTCTTCTCTATCGGCTAAAACTTTTAATTTCCCATTCTCATTTTTCCTCAAACCACAAAAAGAAATCGCCCCCTCTCCCAATTGACATTTATTTTGACAGAACTGACAAATTACTCCTCCTTTTGCTTTTGGTGGAGGATAAGGAAGACCAAATTCCTCTCTTGAAACTCTGTGAGCCTTCAAGATTAAACTTTTTGTTTTCTCTGGATGTTCTCTGAGACAATCTCGACAGGAAGAGAGAATTTTAGCCAAGACCTTTTCCTCTTGACAAACCTCACATTTCATAGAAACTATTCCTCTGGGCTGACTTATATGCTTTTAGTCCTTTTTCCAGAATCTTCATAGCTTCTTTAAGTTTCGGAGAAGAAAGAACAAAAGCAATACGGATTTCATCCTTTCCAAGGCCTCCGGTGGCGTAGAAACCGGCAGCTGGAGCTACCATCACTGTCTTTCCTTTGAAGGAAAACTTGGTCAGAAGCCATTTGGTAAAATCTTCTGAGTCTTTAACGGGCAATTTTACTGTTATATAAAAAGCACCTTTTGGCTTTAAGCACTTTATTCCGGGAATTTTCCGAAGGCCTCCAAAAACCGCATCTCGTCTTTTTTTATATTCAGCAACAATTTTTTTGGTATATCCTTTCGAATTCTCCAAAAGAGGTACTACTGCTAATTGTTCAATCATTGGTGAAGATAAACGAGCTTGAGCAAATTTTGTTGCCGCGGTAATAACTTTTTTATTTTTGGAAGCTAAACAGCCAATTCTCGCACCACAAGCACTAAATCTTTTGGAAATACTATCTAATAAAATTGTCCGCGAACGAGCCCTTGGAAAACTCATTATTGAATAATGTTTTTCACCATCATAGACAAATTCACGATATACCTCATCAGACAAAATAAAAAGATTATGTTTTTGAGCAATATCAATGATTGTCTTTAATTCCTTTTTGGTATAGACGGTACCAGTCGGGTTGTTAGGATTGCAGATCAAAATACCGCGAGTCTTTTTGGTAATCTTTTTTTCAATGTCTGTCTTGCTTGGTAAGTGAAAACCGGTTTGGGAAAAAGTCACCAGGGGTATTAATTTTACTCCAGCCATTGAGGCAAAACCATTATAATTGGCATAAAAGGGTTCAAAAACAATAATCTCTTCTCTGGGACTACAAATGGTAGCCATAGCAAAAAAGATTGCCTCGCTCCCGGCGGTGGTTACCACGATTTCTGAAACATCAAAGTTAATTTTGTGACTTTGGTAATATTTCTGCCAAGCAGTCTTTACTTCGGGTATCCCGTCAGAAGGAGTATAACTTATTATCTTCTCTTTAAAGGTTTTAATCCTTTTCAAAATCTGAGGGGGGGTGGCTAAATCCGGTTGACCAATATGAAGCTCGTATACTCCAATTCCTCTTTTCTTGGCTTTTTGTAAAAGGGGCACGAACTTTCTAATTGGTGAAAGGGGAGCTTTTTCGGCTCGAGAAGAAATTTTGGGAATTTTTTTTGTTTTCATGGTTTTTTTAATTAATTAAACCCTAAAGGGTTCACCGTGCCCAGGATAAATTATTATACCAGGCCTTAAAAAGTTTGATAATTTCTCTAAAGAATTTTCCAAATCTTTTTGAGAGCCGCCAGGAAGGTCGGTCCGACCGTATCCCTCTTTAAAAAGGGTGTCCCCGGTCAAAATAAAGTCCTCTCCTATCAAACAAATACTTCCTGGTGTGTGCCCGGGAGTATGGATGACTCTTAAAGCACTATTCCCTATTTCTATTTTATCTCCTTCTTTCAAAAATCTATCAACTTTGAAATTAAAAAATCCCTTTTCCGCTTCATGAGTTAGAATTTCAGCTTTTGTCTCTTTCTTTAATCTTTTATTAGCCCAAATATGGTCAAGATGACAATGGGTATTGATAATATATTTTGGTTTAGCTTTTGTTTTCTTAATTTCTTTCAAAATCTCCTCTGCTCCCCCACCAGGATCAATAATTGCAAGCTCGTTTTCTGAAATTAACAAATAGCAATTCGTCCCTAACCTCCCTACTACCAGATGTTTAATCTCCATAAAATTTATTTTTTCAAAATTACCCATAACGAGAAATGTTCTCGTTAATAATTTGGGTCAAGTTTTTGGGCTTGGGAGATATTAATTTTTCCAATTTTTGTTCTTCTCAAATCTTTTAAAGTGGCAGGCAGATTTAATCTTTTGCCAATCTCTTCAGCCACTGCCCTGGCATAGGTTCCTTTTTGACATTTCATCTCGACCTTCAGAATATAAAATTTATCTTCTTTGAGAAAATCTAAAAGTTTTAAATAAAAAATCCTTACTTTTCTTTTGGGAGGAGTAATCTTTATTCCCTTCCTGGCATATTTATAAAGTGGTATCCCTTTTAATTTTACGGCTGAATAAAGAGGAACTTCCAATTTAATATCCCCTTCAATTTCTTTTAAAATCTCTTTGACTTTTTTCCGATTTATTTCTTTGACTTCTTTCTCCTCAATTATCTTTCCCTCCAAGTCCCCTGTTTCCGTTTTCTTTCCTAATAATATATCCATCAGGTATGTTTTTGGTAAATTTAAAAATTCTTTCAATCTCTTTGTCCCCTTCCCTACTCCAATTATTAAAAGCCCGGTGGCTAAAGGGTCCAATGTGCCGGCGTGCCCCATTTTTCTTATCTTCAATTTTTTTCTCAAAATCCTAATAACATCAAAAGAACTCATTCCTTTTGGTTTGTCAATAAACAAAATTTCTTCCATTTCGGCTAAAAGTTAGCTTTTTTTCTTACTGAAGAAAAATATGTAAATAATGGGCAGAAAACCTAAGGTATTGAGCACCAATAAGGCCACAAACCACCATTTATGAGCATTTTTGGCTGCTTTCCACAAAGCTACTCCTTTCCAGGGTAAAACCCATAAGATAATTAACCAAATAATCCAGGGGTTTTCAATGAAAAATTGAGCCATATTTTTCTTTTAATTAATTTCGTCCCGACTCTGACGAACTATTTCACCGTTTTAGTAAAGATAGTTCTGAAATGCCAGTTTCATGACTCCCTTATCCCCTTTCCGGCTAATTGACCACAGGCAGCTTCAATATCTTCACCAAAACGATATCTTTGAGTAGCAGCAATCCCCTCTCTTTCTAAAACTTCTTTAAACTTTTTGATTCTTTGGGGTAAAGAAGGTTCAAAAACTCCGGTAGGATTATAAGAAATTAAATTGACAAAACAAAGAGGCCTTTTCATCAATTTAGCTAATTTTTGAGCGTGCCTGTCTGAATCATTCACGCCCTTTATCATTATATATTCAAACATCACTCTCCGTCGAGTTTTTTTGATATAGCTATCAACTGCTTTTAAAACTTTTCTGAGAGGATATTTTTTATTAATGGGCATAATTTTTGAACGCAAGGCATTGTCAGGAGCATGAAGCGAGATGGCTAAATTTACCTCCAGTTTTTCTCTGGTTAATTTCTTAATTCCCTCTATAATGCCTACCGTAGAAATAGAAAAACGTCTTGCTCCTAAATTAAACCCCTCTTTATCATTTAAAATTCGGATAGCTGAAAGAACATTTTCATAATTTAAAAATGGCTCTCCCATTCCCATAAAAACAACATTGGTAACTTTGTCTCTTTTCTTTTTCAAATAACGGGCAAAAAACAAGACTTGCTCAATAATTTCCAAAGCTCCAAGATTTCTTTTAAAGCCTATTTGGCCAGTGGCACAAAAAACACATCCTAAAAGACAACCAACCTGCGAAGAAACGCAGACAGTGTTCCTTTTATCTCTATGACGCATCAAAACCGATTCAACTTTTAAACCATTTTTTAAAGCAATAAGAGCTTTAACCGCTCTTTTATCTTTGGAAGTAAAAGTTTTAGCCTCAATGGCAATCTTGCATTTTTCTTTTAATTCTTGGCGCAAGGCTAAAGGCAAAATTGTGGCTTTTGACCAATCTTTAATTAAATCCCGGTACAAGACTCGTTTTACTTGCTTTAAACGGAAAGTAGGTTCTCCTTTAAGAACCTCTTCAAGTTGAGCCAAATCCATATTTATTAGGGTTTCCCAAAGGCAGCCTTTGAGAAACTAAGCTCTTTTTTCGTTTTTCTTCTAAGAAGCTTTAAATTTCTGGGGATAATTTTTAACTTGGGAAAGCCAGTGCCGATTAGAAAACTCCCAGAGTTTCTTGGCCGTTAAAAACGCTTCAATATAACTCTGATGGCTATCTACTTCTTTAAATTCAATTATTCCTCTTTTTGGAGCCCATTGGTGACTACAGCCCATACTTCCTTCTTTAATTTCAGGCTCACCTCCTTTTACTCTTCTTTTTGCCCCACATAGATTACATTCTTGATATTGGTCAATTCTTAAAATCCAATGGGTTTTAGCTTTTTCAAGAGCTTGTTCATTGTGAGCTTGCATGTAAGCGGCAGTCTGGATAAAATTTTCGTCCCAGATTCCTTTACTAGTTTTTAAATCTAAAATTCCAAAATTACCATCAACCTCACCCAAAACATCAAGCGTCCCGGCATAAAAATGCTCTTTACTTAAAACCCTCCTCTCAATATCAAAAACTTTTACTTTGTGGCTATTTAACCAATTTAGAAAAGCATCTATTGAAGGCTGGATAGCTGGATTAATTTCAGGACTCTCTCCCCTGAGCATCTTTTCGATTGTGTTGTGAACTAATTTGCCCCAGTCAGTTATTTTTTTTCTTTTTGCCTGCATAGCCGCAAAACTTTCCTGATTAGCTAACCATCTTTCAAGACCGGGCTTGGCAATAACCCGGCAAATGGCGGTCACTTTTGGATACCAGATACCATCAATTTCATAGCCGTTATTCCATTTGAAATAGTCTAAATTCATATTGTTTTATTGTACCCTAAATCAAAATTTCTACAAAATTTTGACCGGGTCGTCCCGCTATGAGCGGGAATAGACCCTAAATCAAAATTTCTACAAAATTTTGACCGGGTCGTCCCGCTATGAGCGGGAATAGACCCTAAATCAAAATTTCTACAAAATTTTGACCGGGTCGTTTCGTTATTAAACGAAAATAGACCAAAAAATCGCTGATGAGGCGATTTTATTTCAGCTTTAGCTAAAAATCGGCATAGAATTGAAGCTGTTTTCCACTGTCCAGGTTCAGATACATATGATACATCCTAGGTCTGTAAGATGATAACATC
>JBHIEB010000037.1:0-6799 GCA_046760405.1 Minisyncoccales bacterium | reverse complement strand
TCTGGTAGCAAGGCAATAGGAATAGGAGCTATAGCTGCCGGAATTGATATTTATATTGCCTATCCAATGACTCCAGCTACCCCTGTTTTGCATTACTTAGCCCAAAAACAGTTAGATAATAATATCTTGGTTCTCCAATTAGAGAATGAGATAGCGGTAGTCAATGCCGCTTTAGGAGCTTCTTTTGGGGGAGCTAAAACAATGGTCGGAACTTCGGGTGGAGGTTTTGCCCTAATGTCAGAAGCTTTAAGTTTGACCGGGATATCAGAATTACCTCTGGTAGTGTATTTGGCTCAAAGAACAGCCCCGGCTACTGGAGTGCCAACTTATACTGCCCAAGGGGATTTAAAATTTGCCGTTAATGTTGGTCATGGAGAATTTCCAAGAATTGTGGTAGCTCCTGGAGATTCGAAAGAAACTATTGTTAGGACCCAAGAAGCTTTTTACCTTTCTTCCAAATATAGAACTTTGGCCATAATTATTAGTGATAAGCATTTGGCAGAAAGTGATTATACTTTTGATAAACTTAGAAAACCTCCCTTGTCTCAAAAGAGATTTATTTTGAAAAAGCCTCCAAAAGATTATAAAAATTATAAAATCACCAAAGATGGAATTTCTCCTAGAGCTATTCCTGGTCAGGGTCCGGTTGTTCGAGCTACCAGCTACGAACACAATGAATACGGAAATACGATTGAAGATGCCGCTTGGACTGTCAAAATGAATGATAAAAGACTTAAAAAAGCAAAATATCTTTCTCAAGAAATAAACAAATTAAATCCAGTTACTGTTTATGGCAAAGGAAAGAACCTGATAATTGGCTGGGGTTCAACCAAAGGGGCTATCATTGATGCCTTGTCAGATCTTAAAGATTTTAGGTTTTTACAAATTTCCTATATTAGTCCCTTTCCCAAAATAGCCGTGAAAAAAGAAATTAAAAAATCTAAAAAAGTGATTTTAGTTGAAAATAATGCTACTGGGTTATTAGGCGATATAATTGCTGAACAAACAGGATATATTATTAAAAATAAAGTTTTAAAATACGATGCCAGACCCTTTATTCCAGAGATTATAGTTAAGAAAATAAGACAAAAAATAAGATAATACCACGATGAAAATTCAAGATTTAAAAACAAAAGAAGAAAATACTTGGTGTCCTGGTTGTCCAAATTTTGGAATCTTACAAGCCAGCCAAGAGGCTTTGGTTGATTTGGTAAATGAAAAGAAAATTAAACGAAAGAATATTGCCATTGCCAGCGGCATTGGCTGTCATGCAAAGATTTTTGATTATTTAAATGTGAACGCCTTTTACGGGCTTCATGGGAGAGTTTTGCCGGTTTGTCTGGGAATGAAAGTTTCGAATCCAGAATTAACAGCAATTGGATTTGGGGGTGATGGTGATACTTATGCTGAAGGTGTTTCTCATTTCATTCATAACTGTCGTTATAACGCTGATATGACAATGATTGTTCATAACAATAAGGTTTTTGCTTTAACAACCGGTCAAGCCACTCCCACTTCAGAGAAAGGGTTTGTTGGTGGTTCTACTCCTTTGGGAGTAAAAGAGGAACCCTTAAACCCGATTACTTTCGCCTTAATTTCAGGAGCTAGTTTTGTAGCCAGAGGATATGCTTTGGATGTGCCCCATTTAAAAAACCTTATTAAAAAAGCAATCACCCATAAAGGTTTTGCTCTTATTGATGTCTTGCAACCCTGCCTGGTTCATCACAATTTAATTCCTTATTTCCAAAAACATATTTATAAATTGGGTAAAAATCACAATACTGCCAATTTTAAAACAGCTTTTGCCAGAGCCAGGGAGTGGGATTATTCTGTCAAAGGCAGAGCTAAAATTCCAATAGGCGTCTTTTATAAAATAAAAAAGCCAACTTTTGAAGAAGAGTGGCCGCAATTAAAAAAACCTTGGTATACTGTAAAAAGAAAAGTCAATTGGAAAAAAACTATTGAGGACTTTAAGTAAAAAGTTAAACCCCTTCAATTTTAGCTCCTAATTTTCTTAATTTTTCATCAATTCTTTCGTGTCCTCTTTCAATTTGGGAGATGTTTTCAATTTGAGTTTGGCCTTTGGCAATCAAGCTCGCTAATATTAAAGCTGCGCCTGACCTAATATCTGAGGCGTTTATTTTACTTCCAATCAATTCCTTTTTTCCAAAGATTAAAGCCCGATGGGGGTCAGTAATTTCAATATCGGCCCCCATTTTTCTTAATTCATGAAGATGTTGAAATCGATTTTCGTAAAGAGGGTCGTGGATTAAACTTTTTCCTTCAACCTGAGTTAATAAGACAGAAGTTTGAGGCTGCAAATCAGTAGGAAAGCCAGGATAGGGAAGAATTTGCAATTTTGTTGCTAATAGTTTTTCTGATTTTTTAACTAAAATATCGTTTCCTCTGATTTCGAAATTTACTCCGATCTCCTTCATTTTTCCCAAAAAGAATGTTAAATGTTCGGGGTTAACATTTTTTATTCTTCCTTCACCTCCAGTTATTGCCAGAGCAATTAAAAAAGTCCCGGCTTCCAGGAGATCAGGGGAAATGGAAAATTCAGCCCCAGATAGTTTTTCTTTTCCTTCAATCTCAATTGTGTGGGTCCCTGCTCCCTTGATAGATACCCCCATCTTCTCTAAAAGTTTTCCTAAATCTTGGACTTGAGGTTCGCAAGCGGCGATTTCAATTCTCGTCTTTCCCTTGGCCTTGGCAGCTAACATCATTATGTTTTCAGTGGCAGTAACTGAGAACTCTTTCAAAATAATTTTTTTTCCTCTTATTTCTCTTGGCGTCTCAAAGAAATAAAAACCGCCCTTTTCTTTAATTTTCACTCCAAAATCTTTTAGAGCTTCCAAGTGAGAAGAAATTGGTCTTAAACCAATTCTGTCTCCGCCAGGCCGGGGAACTTTAAATTTTTTAAATCTTGATAGGAGAGGCCCGACTAAAAGAACAGAAACCCTCATTTTTTCAAACAAATCTGCTGGAATTTTTTCTGGATTAAGGTTTACCGGGTTTATTTTAATCTTTCTTTGACCTAGCCACTCAATTTCCGCTCCCATTTCTTTTAAGATTTCAATCTGATTTAAAACATCAGAGACCTGAGGTAAGTTATCAATAATTGAAGGTTCTTCTGAAAGCAAAACTGCAGCTAAAATTGCTCCGGCTGAATTTTTGTAGCCAGAGATTTTAACTTCTCCCGAAAGAGGAATTCCACCTTTGATTAGAAATTTTTCTGCCATACCCAGTAGAGAAATTTCGACATTTAGTTGCTCAAGAAGTTGAACTACTAAATTCTAAAACGAAAATTTCTTTAAACTTCCACCCAGTAGTATTCTTTCTGATGTTTTTTAAAAAACATCAAGTCGAAATTCTTCTACTGGGCATACTCATTTATTCTAAATTAAATTTTAATCTTTGGCAAATTTGGAGAATAAAAAAAAGACGCATTGGAAGTTAAAAACGTCTTTACTATTGAACAGTTGTAAGTTCTCTGATGCTTCTCCCACTTGATAAAAGTTGTTCGATCTTTGTGGTGTCCCACTGCTTTCCTCCTTTGGGCACTGAATAGTACTGACACACTTTATCAACACCGGGTTTTCCTTCAAGCGCTAATACATCTTCAGTAAATAGTGGTTGGATGTTTAATCCGGCCTCTTGAAATACTGGTAGTGCTCGTTCCATATGGTAGGCAAGAGTTAGAATTGCCACTCGTTTTGCAAAATCGAAAGTAGTTCTTTCTAGTAGAATCTTTATGATCAATGCATTTTCTTTTGTTGTCGCTGAAAGCTCCTCCAGGAACATTGCTTTTTCTAGAACACCGTGGCTTTTCATATAATCTCTGATTACTTCTGCCTCTGATTTTTCGTTTCTGCCACGAACGAAAGCTTCAAACGAAAAGTCAGCCTTTGGTAAAATTTCATTTTCGTCATACCGGACCCAAAAGTTACCACCACCAGAAATAATGAATTTCTCTGCGATTCCTTCTCTCGATGCAATTACCGTTGCTTGAGCCTTTAGTTGGGTGTGCCGCGCTAGAACATACTGATTGTCTTGCTTAAGTACTTGGGATCCCAATAAAATTACCAAATCATACTTTTCCAACTTTCATTACTCTCCTTTTTATTTTTTTAGGATTATTATTAGCCAATTTTGGCTAATCCTCCTTTTGTGTTGAAAGTATTGCAGGTTTTTAAATTTTTGTCAAATTTTTGAAATGTTAAAATACCACCTTAAACATTTTAAACTTGATTCAATTTGTGGTTATGATATAAAAATGAAAGACAGAAAGAAATACCAACCCTACTAACCCATAGAGGAAGGGGGTCCGGCGAATACCCGCGGTTTCCCCGCTCGCCCCGCACATAAATTATGTGCGGGGTGAAGAAAACATTAAAAACCGAGGGTTTTTAAAGAGCGAGCCCGAAGCGAGGCGGAGCCGAGCGCTGGCACTTTGTGCCAGTGTGGGCGAGCGACTGACTTGGTATTACCACTATGATTAAAAAAGTAGTGATAGCGGCGGCTGGTCAGGGGACCCGGATGCTTCATTTGACCAAAAGCAAATCAAAACATCTTATTAATGTTCTGAAAAAGCCATTTTTGGCTTATCTTTTAGATAATGTCTTAGAAGCTGGGTATAAAGAGCTGATTTTAGTTGTTGGCTACAAAAAAGAGAAAACAGAGAAGTTTTTAAAAGAATATGGATATGAAGCTGAAGTTATTAACCAGTTTGCGGCTTTGGGAGAAAAAGAATACGGAACAGCCTGCGCTTTAAAGTGTGCTCGAGAGGCAGTTGGAAAAAATAATTTTTTAATGGTTTATGGAGACAATCTTTATTCAGTCAAAGATCTTAAAGGTTTCAATATTGAAGATAAATACAGTTATGTGGCAGGTTTTTATCACCAGCGGCCAGAAAAATATGGAGTTTTAAAGGTTGAAGATGGGTCTTTAAAAGAAATTGTTGAAAAGCCTAAAAAACATATTGGTAATTTGATTAATACTGGTTTGTATAAATTTACTCCCGAAGTGCTTGACAAACTTTCTGAAATTCAGCTGTCGGTCAGGGGAGAATATGAACTACCAGATGTAATTAATCTTTTAGCTAAAGAGAAAAAAGTAAAGGTAAAAGAAGTTGATTTTTGGTTAGATTTTGGCAACCCGGCAGATATTATAAAAGCTTCTCAGCTTTTTGCTAAATGGAAAAAATAAAAGTTTCTTCTAAAAATTTAAAAAAAACATTAAAACAAGCTACAAAAGTAATAAAAGAAGGAGGAGTTGTGGTGTGCCCGACTGACACAGTTTATGGTTTATTAGCTAATACTAAAGATGAAAAAGCGGTTAAAAAAGTTCTCAAAATTAAAAAGAGGCGGCTTAAAAAGTCGCTTCCGGTTTTTGTTAAAGATTTAAAAATGGCAAAAAGCTTGGCTTATATTAATAAGACTCAAGAAAAGTTTTTAAAAGAGGTTTGGTTCACCCGCCTAAATTTTAGAGATAGCCCAAAAGGGCAACAAAAATTAACCAAAATAAAGCTAAAAATTTGGGCGGGCAAGGGAAAAGTAACAGCAGTTTTAAAAGCAAAACCTAAGAAATTCCCAAAAGGTATTTTGAGCAAAGATAAAAAGATTGGTTTAAGAATTCCTAATTATAAATTTTTAAATATATTATTAGAAAAATTAAATCGTCCTCTTACTGGAACCTCAGCTAATATTTCCGGAAAGCCAGCCTCAACAAAAATAAAAGAGGTTTTGGAACAATTTAAAAATCAAAAATACCAACCAGATTTAATTTTAGATGCCGGAGACCTAAAACCTTCTTTACCTTCGACTGTTATTAATCTAACAACACTTAAGATTTTAAGAGAAGGTTCTTTTCCCAAAAGAAAAATTTTAGAAATTTTGGATAAACTGGAATCTAGTTTAAAATAGAAGTATGAAAAAGAGAGGCGAAGAAAAAAGAATTGTTTGTCTTGGTGGAGGAAATGCTATGCCAAGAGCAGTTTTGGCTGGGCTTAAAAAATATCCAGTAAAAATTTCAGCCATTTGTGCTATGTTAGATTCTGGAGGTTCTTCTGGGAGATTAAGAAGAGACTATAAAATTATCTCTCCTGGCGATATTCGAAGAGCTTTCATTGCTTTGTCTAATACTTCGCCGGTAATAGAAGACCTTTTTAACTATCGTTTTCAGACCGGCCTACTAAAAGGCCATAATTTTGCCAATCTTTTTATTACTGCTTTGGAGCTTGCCACAAATAATTATGAGAAAACATTACAAGAAATAAGTAAAATCTTAAATGTTCCTCATCAAGTTTTGCCAGTAACTCTTTCTAATTCCAATCTTTATGCAATCTTAGAAAACGGGAAAATAATTTCTGGCGAAAAAAATATTGATATTCCAAAACACAATGGAAATTTAAAAATTAAAAGAGTATTTTTAAGACCTAAAGCTAAGGCTTACCCCAAAACTGTAAAGGCAATAAACAAAGCCGATTTAATAATTATCGGGCCAGGAGATTTATATTCATCTTTGGCTCAAATCTTATTGACTAGTGGTATCCCCGAGGCTATTAAAAAGAGCAAAGCTAAAAAAGTCTACATTTGTAATTTAATGACAAAATACGGCGAAACTAATAATTTTATTGTTTTAGATTTTGTGGGAGAGATAGAAAAATATTTGGGAGGAGAAGTAGATTATGTAATTTACAACACAAAGAAACCCACCTCCAAAAGGTTGGCTTTAAACAAAAAAAAGCATCCCGAATTATTAGATTTGGTTAAATTTGATGAAAGTGTATCTAAAAGCA
>JBHIEB010000036.1:0-6925 GCA_046760405.1 Minisyncoccales bacterium | reverse complement strand
GATCGGGAATGAATATTGTTCCTCTTATCTCTTGAATCCAGATGTGATGGGGTTGAGTTAAATTTTGAGTCCAAGTATAAATTCCTTTTTCATCAGAAATAAAAACAGCTTCGTTTTTGTAGCTGTCTTCATACTGGTAGTAGGTTGTGCTCGAGGCTAAACCCTCAATAGTTAATTCAGTAAAAGGTGCAGAAGAAGATGATTCAATATTCAAACTAATCATTCTCGGAATAGATTCCAAGATTATATTTATTTCTTCTGTGCTTTTAAGTGAAACATTTAAATATTGGTTATCTTTGATTTCAAAATAAGTTCCGGTTCCTTCCATTCTTCCTGGTATTGAAAATTCTAATAGGGGTGGTTCAATTATTGGTTCTGTCCCACTGGCTGAGACTTGAGCCAAAGATATGGCAGGAATAAGTAAGCCCAACAACATCAATGTTATCGAAAAGATTTTTATTAGTTTGTTTTTCACAAATTAGGGAATGAAAATCTTAAATATCTTTTTTATTTTAGAGCCTATCCCCTTTCCGAATTCGACAGTTTTCTCTTTTCCTTCCAGGTCAGCCCCGAGCAAGACTAAACCCGAAGCGGTGCTCAGGCTCAAATCATCTCCTAATCCTGAAATTCCTTTTGGTTTCCCTAAGCGGGTTGGCAAATGAAATTTTTGTTTAGCCAATTGAACTATTTTGGGTAATTTTGACCCACCCCCGGTTAGGACTATGCCGGCGGGTAAAAGTTTTTCTTTTGAGATTTCTTTTAATTCTTTATTAACTTCTTCAAAAATTTCCAAAACTCTATCTTTAATAATTTTTATTAAAAATTTTTGAGAAAAAATTAAGGGCTCATCTTCACCAATATCAATTTTTTGTCTAATATTTTTCCCTTTAAAAAGACAGGAACCATACTCTATCTTTACTCTTTCGGCTATATCAATATCAGTTTTCAAACCAATGGCAATATCATTGGTAATATTAGCTGACCCTATTGGAAAAATTGCCAAATGGATTAAATCTCCTTCTTCAAAAACGGCCAAGCCAGTGGTTCCGGCTCCGATATCCAAAAGACCAACCCCTAATTCTTTTTGTCTTTCGGTCAAAACCGCTCTGGCTGTCGCCATTGGTGAAGGGACCATATCTAAAATTTCTAAATCTGAACTTAAAACTACTTGGCTAAGGTTTTTTAAATAAGGAGAAAAACCTCCTAAAGCCAGAACTTCTGCCTCCAATCTCACCCCCTGAAGCCCGAGGGGTTCTTTTATTCCTTTCTCGCCATCTACAATAAATTCTCTGGGAAGAAGATCAAAAATTTCTTTATTCGAGGTCAGATTGATTGCCTGAGCAGCCTGCAAAACTCTTTGAATATCTTCTTCCGAAATTTTTTGGTCTGCTCGGGAAACGGAAACTAAACCATGGGAAGGAGTAGAAAAAAGATGACATCCGCCGACATTAACATATACGGAATTAATTTTTTGGCCAGAGTCTTGGGCTATTTTCAAAAAAAGATCTCTCAATTTCTGAGAAACCTTTTCAACATCAACTACTGTTCCTCTTCTAATCCCCCCTGAGCCTTCCTCAATTTTTGAAATCAATTCCAATTTTCCTTCCCTTGGTTCCCAGCCAGCTATCAGAATTTTTATCTGGGCTGTCCCAATATCTAAACCAGTTATAATCTTTGTTTTTGCCATAAATAATTAAATCCTAAATTCTAATATCTAAATCCTAAACAATATCTAAATTTCAATATTCGAAATTCAAAACGTGTTTTGGTCATTTGGATTTTGAATTTTGGATTTGTTTCGAATTTTGGATTTAGGATTTTAAAATTTGATTTGCGAAAGATAATACTCTTCTTTTTTTCTCATTTTTTCAGCATCTTTCTCTGCTTTTTCATGGTTATATCCTAACAAATGTAAAACTCCGTGGATTAAAACTTTAGCCAGCTCAGTTTTAAAAGTTACCTTGAATTTTTTGGCATTTTTTTTAACTTCCCTAAGGCAAATTACAATTTCTCCCAAACCTTGAGTCTTTTGAAGAGGGCCTATTTTAAATTTTTCCAAAAGAGCCTTGGATTCTGGAAAGGCTAAAACATCAGTCACTCGATTTTTGCCCAAATATTTTTTATTTAATTTTCTCATTTTTCCCTGCCCAATCAAAGCAATAGATAATTCGGATTCTTTCTTACCTTCACCCGCCAAAACTTTTTGGGCAACTTTCTTTAAAAATTCTTCATCTATTGGGTTAGTGGTTAAATTATTAATCTCAATCATGTTTTTTCCCTCAACTTTTCTAAAATTTCCAGGGTTCCTTGAGAGTTAGCCCGTTTTTTAATATAGTTCAGGTCAAGTTTGAGTTTTGAGTTGTTAAAAATAGTTTTGACATCCTCTAAATGTTTTGGCGACTCACTTTCTTTATACCAAATGAGTTTACTTAAAATTAAATCTTCCGGAGAGACAAAAAATATTTTCTGTCTATCTATTTTTTTGGCTACCGCTCTTTCCAATTTTAATTTTCCATAAATATCTGCCTTACTATCCGTTACCCAAAAATCTACTTTTAAGCCAGTCTGGGGATGAATAAAATTGAATTCTCCCTTACGCTTTAAAGCATCTCGCATAGCCTTCTCTGACACATAAACATCTTTATTAATTGCCAGTAAGGTTTTAGTTAGTGGAGGTATATTTTGGGAGGTTAATTCTATTATTATATCAATATCGGCGGTGAAACGAGGCTTCCCCCAGACAGCAACCGCAAAACCTCCAGTGATGGCGTAGGGAATTTTTAAATCTTTAAGAATTCTAACTATTTTATATAAGAGCTGTTCGGGGGTCATTTTCTTTTCTGTCTCTTTGGTATTGTTTTTGATTCGCTTAATTTTTTGGCTAATAAAATCAGCTGAGAGGTTATCTTTAATTTCTCTTTAGTGGACATTTTCTGATAAATTTTATTTTGAAGCTTCTCAGCTGTTTTTGGGTTCACCATTAAGAAAGTAATTCTTTAACAATTTTTGAAACTAAACTCCCTTCTGCCTTTCCTTTTAATTTTGGCATTAATTCAGCCATTACTTTTCCCATATCTTTAATCCCAACTTTTTCCCGCTCCGAAGGAGCGAGGCTCGCCCGGAGGGCGGCAATAGCTTTTTTGGCTAATTCTTTTATTTCTTCTTCTGAAAGCTGTTTTGGTAGATATCTTTTTAAAATTTTAATTTCTGCTTCTGTTTTTTTTACCAAATCCTCTCTTTTTCCTTTTTCAAATAATAATAGGGCTTCTTTTCTCTTTTTAATCTCAGAGAAAATGACATTCAAAATCTCCTCATCGGTTAAAGAACTTTCTTTTTCTAAATCTTTAGCTTCTAAATCTGGTTTTTCCTTACTTAATTTATATCTCTTTTCCTTTTCCTCATTAAAAATCGCCGCTCGCAACATCCTCAAGGTAGAAACTTCTATTTCTCTTTTTTCTTTAAAAGCCTTTTTGAAATTTTCTTCAATTTTTTGCTCCAAGGGCATGAGATTTGGGTAGATTAGCGAAACTTCTTAGGCTCGCCCAACTTCTTTATTCTTTCATATTCTCTTTTTATTTCCTCCCTTCTTAAAGCAGCTCTTTTTCTCATCTCTTTTGATTTTTTTCTTTCTCTGAACTTTCTCTTTCTTGCCCTCACTAAAATCCCGCTTTGTTTAACTCTTTTTCTAAAGCGGCGAACTAAACTTTGAGAACTTTCTCTTTCTCTTTTTTTGACTTCTAAAGCCATAATTCACTACGAATTACCAATATCTACGAATATACGAATAAATTATTTCTCGTTTTAAAAAATTCGTAGATTCGTACCGATTCGTAATTCGTAGGGTTAAGGCATTCCCGGAACATCCCGTTCTTCAGCGCTTTTCCATCCAGCTAATAGATGCAAGTGTAAGTGGTCAATTAATTGCCCTCCTCCTTTTCCAACATTAAAAACTAATTTATAGCCATTCTCAGCTACCCCCTGGTCTCTGGCTATCTTCTGAGCAAGTAGGAATAACTCTCCAATGAGTTCCCTATCTTGATCTCCTAAATGGTTGACCGAAGGAATATGTTTTTTGGGAACAATTAAAAGGTGTAAGGGCGCTTTTGGATTAATGTCTTTGAAGGCAATAAATCTCTCATCTTTATGAACTATTTCAGCTGAAGCTTTTTCATTTGCAATTTTACAAAATATACAATTTTTCATATTTTGGAGAATAGCAAGGAATATGTGTTCTTAATTACGAAGTAATCAAGGTTCTCGCCGAAGGCGAGGTTCTTATCTTTTTAAAAGTTTTTTCATCCTGCTTACTATCTTCTCGGTTTTCACTGTTTTTTGTCTTCCTGTCTTCATATTCCTAATAATTATTGTGCCCTCCAAAGCTTCCTTTTGGCCCAAAATCAAAGTATATCTCGCCCCAATTCTATCTGCCATTTTTAATTGGGCTCTTAAGGAATCACGACCAAGAAATTCGGAAATCGGAATTCTTGCCTTTCTGAAATCTTCCATCAATTTTAAACTTTTTCCTTTTGCTAAATTACCTAATTGAGCTAAAAAGAATTGGGGTTTTATTTCTTTTGGAAGTCTGATGGCTTTTTCCTTCATCAAAATTATTATCCGGTCAATACCAGCTGCCGCTCCCATAGCCGGGGTATCTTTGCCGCCTAAAATTTTAATTAAGACATCATATCTTCCTCCCCCAGCTAAAGAATTTTTAGATATCTCTAAAGATTCTTCTGATTTTTTTGTACTAAAAATCTCAAAAACAGTCTTAGTATAATAGTCCAATCCTCTCACCAAATAGGGGTTTAAATGATAGGGTAATTCAAGCTCGTCTAAGAATTCAAGAACCTCCTTAAAATGCTGACGACAACTTTTGCAGAGATGGTCTATTGTCTGCGGCCCTTGAGAAACTATTCTTTGACATTTTTCTTCTTTACAATCTAAAATCCTCAAGGGATTTTCTTTTAGTCTCCGACGACAATTAGCGCACAAACTTCCAATCTTTGATCTTAAATAGCTCACCAAAATTTTTTTATAATACGGCCGGCAACAAGAAGCTCCGATGCTGTTTACTTCCACAATTAAATTTTTTAATTTAAGTTCTCCCAAAATATTATAAAAAATCTGGATAATTTGAGCATCTACGGCTGGACTTTTTTCTCCAAAAACTTCAAGACCAAACTGCCAGAATTGACGATATCTCCCGGCTTGAGGTCTTTCGTATCGAAAAAAGGGGCCGAAATGCCAAAGCTTCACTGGTTTGGGCAAACTTTGCATTCCATTTTCAATATAGGCCCTCACTATTGGAGCCGTTCCCTCTGGTCTCATGGTCAAATAATCCCCTCCCTTTGTTCTGAAGGAAAACATTTCCTTTTGAACAATATCAGTGGCTAAACCTATTCCCTTTGAGAAGAGCTCTGTTTCTTCCAGGATCGGAGTTTCTATTTTTTGGAAATTATAAAAATGGGCAATGTTTTTGACTACATCATAGATTTTTTGAAAATATTTCTGGTCTTCGGGCAGAATATCGTGCATCCCAGTCGGAGATTGAAATCTTGGTTTTTTTGCCATAAAAGTTAAATTCTAAATCCTAAGCACCAAATCCTAAACCCCGATAGTATAAATTCTTCGAATTTAACTACGGGGCAGGCAAATTTAAAGAATTTTGATATTGCGAAGTCCCGATTTATCGGGACGAAGCCCTGTAGTTAACGAGCAGAGCGAGTTATACTACATGGGTTTAGAATTTAGGATTTCGAATTTCGAATTTCAATATGCTGGGGCTTCGATCTTAGCAAAAGCAGTAAACGGCCAGGCTCGGATAACTACTCGACCAACAATGTTTTCTCTTGGTAGTGGCCCCCAGCGCCTGGAATCAGAGGAGGAAGTCCGATTGTCTCCTAAGACAAAATATTCATTTCCATCTAAGGAGAGTCGAACATTTCCCGGCGTTTGTAAAAGGGGAGAGAGATATTCTGATTCATCTAAAATTTGACCCTCTTCTTCGTTGAGAATTATTACTTTGCCCTCTTTAATCTCTATTATTTCTCCTGGAAGCGCAACAATTCTTTTAATATAGTGCTGAGAAGGATTCTTGGGATATTTAAAAACAACCACCTCTCCTCTTTGAGGCTCTCTAAGCCGGTAAGAAACTTCATCAATAATTAAATAATCGCCATCTGTAAAATTTGGCTCCATTGACTGTCCTCTTACCAGAAAGGGCTGAAACAAAAAATAACGAATAGGGACCACTATCAACAAGGCAATAATAACAATTTTTAGGATTTCCCAAATAAAACCTAATATCTTTTTCATATTTTTTTCTTTTCTTTTTCCCAATTTTAACAGAATTTTTTTACTTTAGCAAGTTTCGTTGGGAATATAGGCATACATTTGGCGATTTACCAGAATCAAGTTGATTGGGAAGTCTTCCCAATCAGATTTTAGGGAATAAAAAAAGAGGGGCCTTGACTTATTGCCCCTTTTTATCTCTTCTTGATTCTCTCAACCGCTCGGGTTGCCTCCATTCTTACCAGTGGATCTTCGTCATGATTCAGGGCCTGGCGGAGAGAATCCAAAGTCTCTTGACCCCCGATCCCGATACTTCCGATCGATTGAGCTGCCAACCGCCGTACCCTGGGATTCTCATCCTTCAGAGCTTCAACAAGAGTATCTACAACTGCCAGAGATTTTTCTCTCCCTAAAAGGTAAACAGCTAACTCTCGTACACCGGGCCTCCTATCTTTTAAAGCCTGAGTCAACTCTATCGGTTTTCCTTGTTCCCCTTCTCTAAGCAACAAATTTGATATTGCTTTCTCAAAATCGTCTAACTCTTCACTCAACATTTCTCTTCATGCCTCCTTGTAAGTTACTACCTCTTTTTATATCGAGCACCAATAAACTTGTCAAGGGCACGATTTAATGA
>JBHIEB010000035.1:0-6949 GCA_046760405.1 Minisyncoccales bacterium | reverse complement strand
GGCTACCCTCAGATAATTATTGTATTCATCCAAAGAAAACTGATTCAAAGGTTTACCCGGAATATCACCATTAGCTTTTACCCCAAACTCATCTAACCCTATTTTTACTATCCCTGTTCTTTCAAGCTCTCTTTTGTGCTCTTTGTAATAATCTTCCATTCTATTTGCCAGCTCATTTTGGACTCTCAATCTCTCATCATCGCTCAAGGAATTATAATATTTCCCTAAAATGATGGTAAACTCCGTGAATTTGGCTGCATCACTTATGTCATAACCTTCAAGTTTTTCCAGTTTTTCAATGACCCAATCTGGAATTATATCCTGGCACTTTTCTTTAAAGAAGTGGGAGTAAAATTTAATAATATTCCCGTAATAAGAATAAGTAGTATAAATTGCCTTCTGAGACACATAAACAACAGAAGAATTGGAAGTTCCCACAAAGGAAACACTTTTTTCAGTCTTTCCCGAAGCAGGCTCGAAAACTACCGCATTGTAAGTAACATCTACTGGAACACTAATAACGGGATGGTAAATATCTACACACCTTATTTCCAAAGGCACTCCCTCTACTGACAAGGGCCTAATTGGGCAAGGACGATGACTGTCAATTCTGGTTCTGGTAATTAAATATATTTTGTCTTTGTAAAGCCTGGCTGCCACCACATAGTTGTTATCTTCCAAGTCCATTGTCCATTTCTTTACCGGAGATTTAGGGTTTGAAATATCGTAGCCATAAATTTTGTCTCCTGAAAATATAACCAAAATATTTTTATGTAAAAGCAAATCTCCTCTTTTATCAATTTTGGCATCAATGGCTAAGTCGGCTGGAGGAAAAGCTTTAATTATTTTTGTTTCCCCTATTATTTTTGGCGGCATTATCTCTAAAAATCGCCTCCAATAATAACCTTGGCCTGAAGAAAAATAAATTTCTTTTCCATCTGTTTTCACAATATCTGGCTCATCAATACCAGCCACTTGGACAGTGGTTTCGGAAACTCTTTCTGGAACCTCTGCTTCAAGGGGGACCATTGGCGAGGGAATTGCCTCTTGAGCGATACCTCCCACTCTTGCCGCTTCCATCATGGCAAAACCACCATAGTAACCCAATTCAGCTTCCTGTAAATAAGCTTTAAATTCTTCTTCCGAAGAAAATTTTTCAACACCTTTTAGCTCAGGAAAAGGAGTTGGAAAAAGAATAGGAGGCGAAAATGGGAAAGAAACGTAACGAAATAGAAAATTTAAATACCCGCCAATAATAATGGTCAGGACCATTAGAATAGTTATGCCCAATTTAGTGTCAATCTTGTATCTCATGTTTTTCCTCTATGTTATCTTATCATAGTTACCAGTTTTTAACAAATTTTGGTGCCAGGTGGAACTTCTTTATCAGGAATTAAAATTACTGGCCGACCTCTGTCCTCGGCAGCCAGAAGCATTCCCTGGCTCTTGATACCAAACACAACTTTAGGTGTTAAATTCCAGACTACAATAATATTCTTCCCCATTAAATCTTCAGGTCTATAAAACTCGGCAATTCCAGCTACAATTTGTCTCTTTTCATTTCCTCCATCTATCTCCAGCTTCAAAAGTTTCTCAGTTCCCTCTACCTTTTCAGCTGTAATTACTTTTGCCACCCTTAACTCAATTTTTTTAAATTCTTTAAAGCTAATCATTTTTTTATTTTGCTAAAATTTCCCTCAATTAGAAAACTGGAAATAAAGCGGAGTACCATTCCAACCAGAGCTCTCGGTCTCCAACACACCGGTTCCTCCTCCCGGTGTAGGGATTGTAATAGTTAAAGTTGTAGATTCGTTAGGATTTTCAAGATTGGCATAGAGAGCGCATCTTGTACCACCTGTATTCACCGTATAAATATACTTTGATTCAGTTTCAGTGCCTGTTTTTGGGTCCTTGGGTATTTGAGCGAGAAGCTCACCATACTGAGGATATTTACTCAGAATTTCATTCGCCAAGGGCACAAGGTCATACTCGCCCTCTCCCCCATCTGGTAAATAACAATTAAATGTTAAAAATCTTCCAATTTGAGAAATTTCTGCCTTTCGCCTCGCATCCCGAGCTTTCTCCCGGGCACCAAAAAAAGATACCAATACAATTGAGGATAAAATTCCAATAATGGCAATGACAATAATTATCTCAACAAGGGTAAATCCCTGTATTTGAAAATAGACCCTAATTTTTTTCATTTTTTATATCAGGACTTTAGGAAAAAATTGCTTTATCTCCTCCGGCCTCAACAGTCTCACATCGTCAGAAACACTGGATAAACCATATGATTGTCCTTTAGGAACGCCTACATATTGTACTGTTTTACCAATTGATTGAACTTCTTCAATTGCCGCCACTAAATCGGTATCAGAACTTACTAAATAAGCAATATCATATTTATTCTCCCTGGCAAACTTAATCATCTCTACTGCTAAGCGAACATCAACACCTTTCTCATGATAGGTTTTATCTGGATGACGAATAACTTGGCCAAGCGTAATGGCAATATTTTGTTGTTGGAGTTTTCCAATAAGTTTTTGTTAGTCGGCATACAACTGCTCGCTTTTTGGATTATTCCGCTCGCGTTTTACTGCTCCAAGATAATATCTAATTTCTGATAATTCGTTCGGCCTCGCTAACCATTCAGCAAATTTTCTAAAATTAAAATCAATCAAACTATATTTTTCATCAAGTCTAGATGTTAAGTGTTTTAATTTAAAGTAAAAATTACCGCCATCAATAAAAACGAATGCTTTTTTGCTCATAAAAATAAAAACCGCGGTCCCGGCGAACCGAGAAAGCGGTGAGATTAACTATTTTAAATATAGCAAAGATAAAATCTTTGTCAAGATCAGTTTTCCACACTTTGCTTTTATTGAAATTTAACCATTTTTCCATATTTTTAAAAGTTTCCTACATTTTCAGTTCAAATTTAGCGATTTCTCTCAATTATTTCCTCGATCTTTCTTTTCTCTTCTTCCTTTACCTTTATCTCTCAAACTTTATAAAGTATTTTTTTGGCATTGATTCTCTTTCTAAGACTTTGACCCAATCTTTATCAATTTCTGAAACTCTTTTAATTTCTCCGCCATCTCTGCATAAAGGGTCAACAACCCGAGATTTACAAAACACCCGAGCATCGAAATCTTCTAGATTATTTTGAAATTTTATTTTATTGTTCATTCTATCAAAAAGTAATCTTAATTTTTTATCTCTATCTAAATATTCTTTAACTTTCTCTAAAACCTGCTTGTCAGTAGTGTAAAGATCGGCTTTGGTAAGGTAGCTCTTTTTCAGAGCATAGCGGAGATAATCACCAACCGTCCTATACATAACAGCCGATGGTAAGCCAGCGTAGTAAAGAGAATTTAATTTAAAAAATAATTCGGCATATCTCTTTGCATTCTCAAAATTTTTAAAAATCCAATGATTGTTTTCAACAATTAGGTTTTCTAAAAAATGATCAACATTTTCTTTTTTTATTTCTTTATAAATTACGGTTGTTCTTAAAGAATAATCCAACCTATCAGCACATAAATCAGGTAAAGGCCTTTCTTTTAAAGGGAAATTATCCTCCTCTAAAATATAGTCTACATCCATTCCATATTTTTCAAGAATTGAGGGAATTTCTGATTCTCTTACGAAGCTTTCAAAGATATTATCTTGGTGATTGTGTTCTTCTTCCGAGCCAGAATCCAAGACATAGTCTATGCAATGGGAAAAAGCACTGTGAGATACATCGTGAATTAAACCGGCAATCTGCTCTTCGAAAGGGGCTTGGAACTTTTTTAGTAACATAAAAACTCCTAGCGAATGTTCAAAGCGAGAATGGGTAGTGTCTGGGTAATGAGGCTCAAAATACCCTGCTTGATCGATTTCCTTTAATCTCTGGAGGGTTGTAGTTTTAATTAACTCCAAAATCAAAGGTTCAGAAATTTCTATTTGGTCATAAATTCTATCTTTGTAAATCATAATTTCAATACCATTATAATCTCATCGAGCAGCTTTCCGTTAAAATTAAATTGTTTAGGAATTTTAGCTACAATTTTAAAGCCCATTTTTTTGTATAGCAAAATAGCTATTTTATTTCTTGAGAAAACGCTTAATCTTATCATTTTTGGCCTTGGCTTTAATTTATTCTTTGCCAGCTTCAAAATTTCTTTCATTAAATACTTACCAAGCCCAATACCTCTATAATCTTTGAGAATAGAAATTCCCAGACTGCCAACGTGATTTTGAACATCAGGCATCAAAGCAATTGAGGTTGTACCAACAACCTTATTATTGGTTTCAGCCACCAAAAAAACCGCTTGCTGTTTTTTTATCTTTTTTAACTTATCTTTTAACCACTCTCTTTCTTCTTTCAAAGTTTTTTTACTTTTAGTGGATATATAGGCAGTTTTATCTTCTGCCAGTTCATTGATAAATTTTTTAAACTTCTCAGCCTTTTTGATGTCACCTTCTCCCAAAAACTTGATTGTTATTTTTTTACCTTTAAATTTTTTCCCCTCATAAGTATTAAGCATGTTCCAGAGTTTTAAATGGAGAACAGTTCTCCGTTAGTTTTATTTCTTTTCTTACAATTTCTTAACTAAAAAATAAATCAAAACCACAATAACATTTATTTGTAATAAAATCTCAAGGCCAGAAATCAATCTATTAGATTCTCCAATAATTTCATAACTATCGGGATTTATAAAAAAGAATATTAAAAAATAAAGCCAAACAAAAGCTGAAACCAATCCCATTGAAATACCCAACATCAGCCAAAACTTTTTGATTTTTTCTTTAATCTTTCCCTTCATGTTATTTTTTATCGGCGAGGCTCTATTGGACCGCGTTCTTTAGCTCGTAAACGTTTCATTGCTTTTCTGGCTTCATGAATGGTCCGATAGATTTTCTTTTTAGTCCACCTTCCCCTTACCTTTTTAAAAATTGTTTTTTTAAATCTCTTATAAGGCATACTATTTTATCTTATGTTCTTTGAAAAATGAATCAAACCTTTTCTTGATTTTTTCCTTCCTAAATTTTATTTATTTTCTTCCTTTTTTAGGTAGTTCTATACCAAGATCCTGGCAAATTTTCTTTGCTAAAAAATTATCGACTTCTTTATG
Source organism: Minisyncoccales bacterium (assembly GCA_046760405.1). Taxonomy (GTDB): domain Bacteria; phylum Patescibacteriota; class Minisyncoccia; order Minisyncoccales; family JANBVM01; genus JBHIEB01. Next base: position 1,829 of record JBHIEB010000035.1, on the reverse strand, counting down.
ACGAGGAACGGTAGAGGTTTTCTTTATCAAGGGATTAAAAAAGACGCTATGTTTGGCGCCTTCCCTAATAAAAATACATCCATTTTTAAGGAGGTGTCTAATTAAGTCCTTCCGCTTCATTTTAAATAAATTGATATTGGCTCTCGGGTAACTCTCCCTTTAGAAATTTCTTTTTTGTTAAGAATCCGATTAGTTTCCAGAATTAACAAGAGAGCCTCTTTAAGATTTTCTTTTACCTCTTTAAGAGTTTTTCCCTGGGTATTTACTCCTGGAATTTCCTCTACCCAACCCAAATACCATTTTCCTTTTTTTTTATAAACCGCTGTAAATTGTTTCTTCATACAATTTTATTATATCTTCCTTAAAATTTATGTCAAATTTTCATGAAATCTCCTCAGCTTCAGCTTAAATCTGATTGGGAAGACTTCCCAATCAATTTAGACTTCGGCAACAACCGGGAGCTTTATGATAAAAGTGGTTCCTTTGCCTCTGCCTTCACTTTTTGCCTTAATTTTACCTGAATGGAAATCAATATGGTTTTGTTTGACATAATGACCAAAACCCTACCCATTGGGATGCAAAGATGTTGCCTTTTTGCCACGGTAAAAGAGTTTAAAAAGATTCTTTTTATCTTCTTTGTCCAAACCAATGCCCGGGTCCTTGACTGAGATCTGGATTGACTGTTTATCTTCTCTCCTTTTAAGTTTAACTGAAACCTTAATTTCTCCTTTTTCTGTATATAAGATAGCGTTATCAATAAGACGGGAAATGGCTCTTTCTATCATTTCTGAGTCAGCAAAAGTTAGAGGTAAAGCTTTTTCTGGTTTTTCAAAGATGATTTTTAGGTTTTTGGTTTTAGCTAAAGGTTTAAAGTATTCAATTTGCGCTTCAACTATTTCTTCAATTTGGCAGGATGACAATTTAACCTTCTCCCCTCCTCCAACCAAACTCTGAGCTAACAAAATATCATCTAAAATAGTGCTTAATCTTTCTGAGGAAAGATAAGCTTTTTCAATATATTCATTTAATTTTTCCCCTTTAACCGAACCTTCGGCCATCATCGACAGCATCCCCTTAATTATTGAAACAGGCGTTCTCAACTGATGGTTCACAACCTTCAAAAACTCAGACTTCATCTCCGAAAGAGCTTTAATGTTTCTGTAGGCTATTCGGAGCTCTTTGGTTGTTTTTCGAAGATCTTTAGTAGTTTTTTGCTCCGCTAACATTCTTCTTATTAGATTAGAAGAAACGAACGCGACCATTAAGAGAGATAGTATCTTTAAAAAAAGATCTACTGTCGAGAGAAAGGAAAGACGGGACAACTCTTTGCTAAATAGAAATTCTAATACCAAAATCCCGCTAACTAAGCTTCCAATAAACCAAGGCAAAAGAGGATCTAGTAGCAAAACATAGAAAACTATTACAGCAAAAAATAAAAAGAAAAAAGGTCCACTAGCCCTTACTCCTTCTCCCCACCAAGAAACGGAAACACTTATAACTAATATAATTACCGCAATTTGAATAAAATCCCCTACTCTTTGAGGAAATATTTTTTTATAAGAAGTTAAATATAAAAAAAATAAAATTAAAGGCGCCGATATTAATACTAGGAAACTAACGATAGGGTTTTCCGGCAAACGAATTATTTGAAAATATATCGCCAACAAAAAAACAAAGTAAAAAGGCAAACAAGAAAAAGTTATAATTTTTTCGTAGAGAGAGCGATAATTAAGAGTGTTCATACATGATTTATTAGATATTACCTCACTTTTTTATCATGTTGAACGGAAATGATAATTTCAGGGTAGAGGGAAATAGAAATTTCAGGG
>JBHIEB010000034.1:0-7002 GCA_046760405.1 Minisyncoccales bacterium | reverse complement strand
TAGCGATCTTGAGAAGGTAGCCAGGCTTCAATATCATATTTTGCTACTGCTGGGTCTCCCAGATCTCCAGTGCACATTTGGACTACTCGGTAGGGAAGTTTTAACTCTTGCATTAGTTTTTCTTCTATAGATAAAAGAAGCTGATGTTCTCTAATAGATTCTTCTGGCTTGCAAAAAATAAACATCTCAACTTTATCAAACTGATGAACCCGGAAAATTCCTCTGGTGTCTTTTCCGTAAGAGCCTGCTTCTTTTCGAAAACAGGTGGAAAAACCTGCATATCTTTTTGGTAGTTCTTTTTCTTCAAAAATTTCTCCTGTATGCATGGGGCCAATAATTTGCTCAGAAGTCCCAACCAAATAAAAATTATCTTTTTCAATAGAATACATTTCTTCTCTGCCCCTTTCAACATAACCCATCCCTTCCATCATTTCTGGTTTAATCATTACTGGGGGAACAACCGGAATAAAACCTTCTTTTGTTAAAAAGTCAAAAGCGAAATTCATCAAGGCAAATTCAAGCAAGGCTGCTTCATTTTTTAAATAACCAAATCTTGTTCCTGAAACCTTAGCTGCTCTTTTAGTATCAATTATATCCAATGCTTCGCCAATTTCTAAATGATCTTTTAAGGTAAAATCAAATTTTGGCCTCTCCCCTGTTTCTCTCAAAACTACATTTTCGCTCTCATCTTTGCCTACTGGCACATCCTCTAAAGGTAAATTGGGAATTTGACGCATTAAATTGTTAAATTCATCTGTAAGGGCTTTTAAGGTTTTGTTTAACCTGTCGCTATTTTTATCTAATTCTCTCATTTGAAGAATTATTTTTTGCTTTTCTTTCTCGTTCTTGGTAGCGGCAATTTGCTTTGAGGCTTTATTTTTTTGGGACCGCATATCTTCCAGAGCCTGCAATGTCTCCCGTCGTTTTTTATCAATCTCTAAAAGTCGGTCAATATCAACTTTGACCTGCTTTTTTTTGCACCCTTCTTTAATAAGATCTGGATGTTTCCTTATAAATTTGATATCTAACATATTATTTTCCTTTAACGCCCTGGGCTAAGGCCACTATTGGTATTAAAGTCTTAAGATTAATAAAAATATCTGCCTTCTCTCTAACTACTGGCCGGCAAACTGCTCCTCCAAAACCAACAAAAGTATCGACTACATCTTTTGCTTCAAGATCGGTAGCTCCGTCACCAACAAAGAGTAAGGAACCAAATTTGGCTAATTCTTGTAAAACTTTTCTTTTTCCTTTGTTTTTAATTAGAGGATTCTTAGTATTGTAGCCAAGATATTCTTCATCTCTGCCAAATTTCAATTCAACAGTAAACACATTTTCCGCTGGAATTCCAAGGTAAGTAGCAAATTTTTTTACTGGAGTCTCATAGGCGGCAGTCACAATATAAACTTTTTTACCCAAATTCTGAAGTTTCCTAATCACCCTCTTGGCATCTTTTACTTGATGTTTGATGTATTGCCTGCCTAACCACTCCAAATCTTTTCTTTTGGGTTTAATTAAATTTAATCTTGCCGGAAATACATCCTCAAAATTTATCTTACCATTCATGGCTTGATTGGTCAAAGTGGCTACTTCTTTTTCTCTACCAAGTCGTTTGGCTAATAAATCAATTCCTTCAATTTCAGCGAGGGTGCTATCACAATCAAAAACCACAATATCATATCCAGTTGGCAAAAATCTTCTTTTCTTTTTCATAACAAAACAAAAAACTCGTCGTTAGTACAAGGACGAGTCAGCTTGCGGTGAGCCTGCCGAACCGTGGTGCCACCTTATTTCACAGTTGTGTCGCCACAACTGTCTCTGACCCCGCCGCCAAATGGTAGCGGGGTACCCTCGCTATAACGGGCGAACCCGGCTCGGGTTACTCATGCCTCTAACTGCTTCGCAGTTAGATACACGTTTTCCCCGGCAGCTCCAGAAGGGAAAGTCTCCTTCACTGCTTTTAAAAATTTTCAACTAATTTGAATATTAAACAAAGTAAAAACTCTTGTCAAGTTTCTCTAAGATTCTCCAGGAAATTTTTTCAGTATACCCTCCTATAATATTGAAACCTGTGTTATGTGTTATGTGTTATGTGTTATGTGTTATGTGATTTCGGCTTCATTGTGGGAAATAATATCACTTCTCTCAAAGAATGAGAATCAGTCAATAAAATAACCAATCTATCTATTCCAATTCCAGAACCAGTTGCAACTGGCATTCCATATTCAAGAGCTTCTATGTAATCTTTATCCATTCTTTGAGCTTCTTTAAAACCTGCTTTATACATTTTTTCTTGTTCTTTGAACCTTCTTTCTTGCTCAAGGGGGTCATTAAGCTCAGAAAAAGCATTGCACAATTCTGTTCCCCCTACTACCAACTGAAAACTAGCTAATTTTGTGGGGTCTTTCTCTAGAGTTTTGGCCAAAGGCTGAAAACCCAAAGGATGGTGAATGACAAAAACTGGCTGCCAGATTTTAGGCCGACAGTACTTTTTATAAATTTCATCTGCGATTTCGGCTTTTGAGGCTCCTTTTTCAGTTTCTACTCCTAATTCTTTAGCTCTCTTTGAAAGAGCAGCTCTATTTAGCTCTTCAAAATTTATCTTGGTATACTTTCTCAAAAGCTGAGTGAACCCCACTCTTGGCCAAGGGGTTTTGAAATTAATCTTTTTACCTTGATAAGAAATCTCCAATTTACCAAAGACATTTTTTAACACGTGGCTAAACATTCTTTCGAATAATTTCATCAATTGTTTGTAATCAGCATAAGCCCAATAAAATTCAAATATAGTAAAGTCTGGATTGTGGAATCTGTCTATACCTTCATTTCGAAAGCATCTTCCCAACTCATAGACCTTTTCAAACCCTCCTACCAAAAGTCGCTTTAAATAAAGTTCAGGTGCTATTCTCAAAAACAAATCCATCTTTAAAGCATTTAAATAGGTTTTGAAAGGTCGGGCTTTAGCTCCTCCATAAATTGGCTGTAAAATGGGCGTTTCAACTTCTAAAAATCCTTCTTTGTCCAAAAAAGCCCTCAATTCTCTGATGATTTTTGAACGAATCTCAAACTTCTTTTTAACTTCAGGATTAAAAATTAAATCCAAATACCTTTTTCTAAACCTTTCTTCCACATCTTTTAGACCATGCCATTTTTCAGGAAGAGGCCGAAGACTTTTGGCTAACATTTTAAAGTCAGCTACTTCAATTGTCTTCTCTCTCTTTTTTGTTTTAAATAAAATCCCTCTCACTTCAATAAAATCTCCGATATCAAAATTATCTAAAAACAACTGATAACCTTTTTCCCCGAGCCTATCTTTTTTAAAAAAAGCTTGAATTTGTCCCGTGCCATCTTCAAGATGCAAAAAAGTCGCCCCTCCATGGACCCTTAAGAGTCTAATTCTGCCAGCTAAAATAATTTCTTTCTTTTTCCGAGAAAGACTAGTAAAGCTCTTGAGGGCGTCGGCTACTTTATGGGTTCTTTCGGTTTTGATGGGATAAGGGAAAAAGCCGGCATCTTGAATTGCTTTTAACTTTTTGAGTCTAATTTTTCTAATTTCACCTTTGCTTGCCATAATGATACTTTTTTGATTTTATATAATTTTTTAGAATTTAGCAACTCAGAAAAGGATAAAATCTACCAGCTAAACCCGGTAGAAGAATTTTGAATGGAAAATTTCTTTGAAATTTTCATCTGGCCTTGGGAATTTTCAAAATTTCTCTACCGGGTAAAATACCATTCTAGGATAGCTTTGGCAACTGGGAGAGCAGCCGCCCTTACCCCTTCTACATCCTGAAGGATGACAGTTAAAAGAATCTCTGGATCTTCATAAGGAGCAAAAACTGTAATCCAGTTGTGATAATAATTTTCTTTTGGGGTCTCAGCCGTTCCAGTTTTAGCGGCTGCCAAAACCGGTAAAGAGTTTAATAAGACAGCTGAAGCATGAGGACTATTTTCTCCGCTTACCGCCTGCCTCATTCCTTCTCTGACAATTTGAAGATTTCTTGGATTAATAAAATTCTCTCGAATAATTTCAGGCCCAATTTCTTTCACTGCTTGGACTGAGCCTGTCGCTTGTATTGAGCTTGTCGAAACATCAATAATTTTTTGAACGACTCGGGGTTTTAAAAGTTTGCCACCATTGGCTATGGGTAAAAAACTGGCAGCTACTTCCAAAGGAGTAATTAAAAGATAACCCTGGCCAATGGAAAGTAAATAAGTATCTCCATCCCACCATCCTTGGCCCCAAACTCTCTTTTTCCACTCTTTATCAGGAATAAAACCCCCTACCTCTCCCGGAAGATCAACTCCAGTTTTATCTCCCCAGCCAAAAAGTTCTAAATAACTTTTAATTTTAGTTGGGCCCAATCCCTCCTGAGTTCCGTAACCACCACCTAAATGATAAAAATAGACATTGCAAGATTCAGCAATAGCCTTTCTCAAATCTGTCCAGCCATGGGTTCTCCAGTCTTCATATTCCCAAGTTTTCTCAGGATCCCAAAAATCTTCCACTACAATTTTCCCTTGACAATTAATTTTTTTATTAGCTGAGATTTTCTTTTCTTCCAGAGCAGCCAGAGCTATTAAGGGTTTAATAGTGGAACCGGTTGGATATTTAGCCGCAATTACTCGATTAAAAAGAGGCTCATCTGGATTGCCCAAAAGCTTCTCTAAAGTCTCGAAATCTCCTTTTGAAAAAACATTATTATCAAAGGAAGGAAGAGAAACTAAAGACAGAACTCCTCCGGTTTTTGGATCCAAAGCTACAGCCGCTGCTTTCTTACTTCCTATTAGTTGAAGTTCTTTTTCTAACTCTTCTTTAATTTTTTTCTGTAAATCAAAATCTAACCATAAAACTAAACTTTCTCCTGATTCTGGCAAAGAAATTATTTTCTTTGAAATTATATTTCCCAGAGCATCCCTTTCAATCCTCAGTTCTCCTGGATTTTCTCTTAATGCTTTCTCATAAGACTTTTCAATTCCATCTCGGCCAACATAATCAAAAATTGAATAAAATTCAGGCTCTGCCTTTAATTCCTCGCTTTTTATTTTTCCCACATAGCCTATCAAATGAGAGAAATTAACCCCCTCTTGGTACTCCCTAATTGAATTTTTCACTATTTTAAATCCGGGGAGTTCTCCGATTTTTGTTTCCAAAATAATTAAGGTGTAATGATCGAGATTTTCCGAAATTGAGATTGTTGGACCCTCGGCTTCTTTAATTTTCTTTTCCAGATCTTTAAAATTTATTTTTAAGATTTGAGAGACTTCTTTAAAAATTTCTCTTCTCTCAATCTCAGACTCTGGAAGATTATTTTTTTCGCAAACTAAATCAAAGCTTGGACGATTGAAAACCAATTGCTTTAAATTCCTATCATAAATTACTCCTCTTTCAGCTTGAATTTTATGCAAAATATATTTATTTTCATCAGCTTGAGCTAAGAAATTCTTCCCTTCGATTACCTGAAGTTGAAATGTTCTCAAAAAAAGAATTAAAATTAGGGAAATTGAAAACCAAAAAAACCCTTGGAGAACTTTTTTTAAAAGAGGGACTTCAAACTTTTTTTCTGAAATATCCAATTCTTCTTCTTTCTTTTTAGCTAATTTGTCCAAAAGAATCTCATGAGGTTCAATATCCTTTTTAAAATGAATTTTTAACTTTCGATTTTTTAAGAATTTGTTCATTTATGACTTTAATTTAAAAACTGGTTGAATATACTTTTTAAAAAAGAATTTGATAAAAATGGCAAGAGAAATAGAAATGAAGATATAGAAACCTATAAAATTTTCAGAAAAAATGTCTAAAAAAAAGCCTCCGATAATCGCTGAAAAGATACCAAAATTATTTTTTTGAGGTTCAGAAAGATTAATCGCAATTATAGTAACCAAAACAAGGTTTGGCAAATAGCTAAAAAAATGAACAAAAAAACTAGTCTGGAGTAAAGTTAGGAAGTAAAGAGATAAAACAAAAATAGCAATTTTTTTTGCCATCTTTAGGGTTTGAAATTTGTAATAATAAATAAATAATCTAAATCTCCAATTTCAAAAGCTGGTTTAATTTCCGCTGTCTGAAAAGGTTCAATATCTGACTTTTTAATCTTTTGAGCTTCGCCTATTAAGAGTCCTAGCGGAAAATTTCCGCCCAAAGCCACCGTAATTATTTTATCCCCTATTTTAATTTCTTTTTCTCGAGGAATAAGTTCAAGTGAAAGTTTGAAATTTCCTTTTCCTTTTGCCAGCCCATAAATTTCTTTTTCCGAAATTTTAACATCAAAAGAATTATCTTTTAATGTCAGAAGTTGAACCTTGGAGAAATTTTCATAGACCTCACTAATCTTACCGACCAAAGCTTTTTGTTGAGTAATGACCGGAAGACCAATTGTTATGCCGTCTACCGATCCTCTATTAATTATTAAAGAATCTTTAGATATCTCTTTACCAATTACTTGAGACAAATTTAGGACAAATTCTTCTCCCAAGCCCAAATTTAAGGCCTCTCTTAAAATTTCATTTTCCTCTTTTAATTCTTTCAAAGCTGTATTTTCAGCTAATAACTCTTGAATTTTTGATTTAAGTTCTTCATTTTCTTTTTTTAAATTTTTCATTTCCGAAATTGCCTCAAAAAAATCAGATACTCCCATCCCTATTTTCCAAAGCCATTTCTGAATAGGTTCAGATATTAAATAAAAGAAATTTTTAACTTTTTTTGAGAAAGAAGTCAGGTTTAAAAGAACGAAAAAAGCAATCATTAAAAAAACTATTGCCCCAATTTTTAAGTAAATCTTCATTGATTTATTATAACCCGCAGGGATATATCAGGCAAAGCCTGTTATAGCGCAAAGCAATATATCGAGTAAAACTCATATAACCGGCAGGGATAGTACCTCAGAAAACAAAAAACGAGTAAGAATTTATAAGCACTATAAGGGAGCTACCTACTTTCGCAGGAAGACCCACTATCATCGGCCTTGGGAGATTTCACTTCTGTATTCGGAATGGGAACAG
>JBHIEB010000033.1:0-7033 GCA_046760405.1 Minisyncoccales bacterium | reverse complement strand
GAGGAGGGTACAGCTTTATTAAAAAATCTCTGAGAAAAAAATTAAAGAAGCTAGGCATTCCTTTTCATGCTATTAAGCCATATACTCAAATTTACTCTAAAGAATATCTTTGGGGATACTTCCACAACACAACAGACCCTGCTATTCCTATATATTATCTTGAAAATGAGGCAAGAAAATATTTAGATAGAATCTTTAATAACAAAAAAATTTTCAAAAAAATTGATGATAAGAAATTCTTATATTTATTAAACAACCCTTGGAAATTTTTACTCTATATCAAAATCTCTCACCTATTTCATCTCTATTAGGATTAATTTTCTCTATGGAAATCACTTCTTCAATCTCAATAATTCTAGGAATTGTAAATTTATTCTTAGGCGTCCTTATTTTTTTAAAAAATCGAACAAATATAATTAATATTTTGTATGGACTTTTAGCATTAAGTGTAACAATTTGGACTTTTTCTATTTATTTTTTTAGAGCGTCAGCAGATACAACGCTTTTTTGGAGTAAAATAGCTTATTTATCTGCCGGGGCGAGCGCTTTTTTATTTTTATATTTTACTCTATATTTTCCATTTAAAACTAAATTAAATTCCCTTTGGCATATCTTTTCTGTAACCTATGCTCTAATTTTGACATGGTTGATCACCGGAACTAGAGAGATACTCAAAAGTTATGCGATGGTAAATCACACCCACGGTCTTTTATTTGGTAGGGGATACATTCTATACAACTTATTTATTTTTATATTCTTTGGATTTGGATTTTTAAATCTAGTTTTGAAATATTTTAAGTCCGGTGGAATTACTAAAATACAAATAAAGCTCGTATTAATAGGGAGCTTTCTTACAGTTCTTATTGCAACCATTACCAATTTAATATTATTTGGGATGGGGATTTTTGAATATAATTGGGTGGGACCGTCCTCCACTATTCTTTTAGTAAGTTTTTTTGCTTATGCTATAACTAAATATCATCTTTTTGAAATCAGGGTTATCTTAACAGAATTTTTGGTTGGGTTAACTGGTTTAATTTTGTTAGTTCAAGCTTTAATAGCTGAAACTCTTTGGTGGAAAATCTTGGGGTTTATTCTCCTATTTTTATTTGGGATTTCGGGCTATTTTTTAATTCAAAGTGTCTTAAAAGAAATTGCTTTAAGGGCTGAGCTTCAGAAAGCTTATGTTGAGCTGGAAAGATTAGATAAAGCTAAGTCAGAGTTTATTTCCATTGCTTCTCATCAGTTGAGGACTCCTCTGACGGCAATTAAGGGCTATATTTCAATGATTCTGGAAGGAACTTATGGCAAGCTTTCTAAAAGAATTGAAAGACCAATGGAAAATGTTAATAAATCTAATGAAAGGTTAATTAAATTAATTAATGACATCTTGGATGTCTCGAGGATTGAAGCTGGACGAATGGAGATGAGCTTTGAGATGCTGTCTTTAGAAGAGATAATAACGAATGTAGTTGAAGAATTAAAGTTTGAAGCTAAAAAGAAAAATATTTATTTAAATTGGAAAAAGCCTGAAAACCCTCTCCCTAAAACTTTGGCTGACAGAGATAAAATAAGGCAGGTGGTCTTGAATATAGTGGATAATGCGATAAGATATACTAATAAAGGGGGAGTAAAAATAGAGCTTAAAACTCTGGACGAAAAAGCTCAGATAAAGGTTTCAGATACAGGAGTGGGAATAAGAAAAGAGGAGTTATCCAAAATGTTTAAAAGTTTCTCGCGGGGCATGGCCGGAACGCGGCTTTATACTGAAGGGGTTGGACTTGGTCTCTATATTGCCAGAAAGTTTGTTGAGATGCATCAAGGCAGAATCTGGGCTAAAAGCAAAGGAGAAAGTGAAGGGAGTACATTTTATGTAGAACTTCCCCTTTCTCGCTAATGTGCACGAATTTTATGAAAAAGATTTTATTAATTGAAGATGAGAAAATTTTGGGCGAGATGTATCGAGATAAATTTACTGAGGCTGGATTTAAGGTAATTTTGGCTTTTGAAGCAAGGGAAGGGTTGAAATTAGCCAAAAAAGAAAAACCAGATTTAATTATTCTGGATATTTTACTTCCTCGGGAAAATGGAATTGTTTTTTTAACTTGGTTAAGAAAAGACCCTAAAATTTCTTCAATTCCAGTAGTTGCTTTTTCAAATTACGATGACCCACAGGCAAGAAAGCAGGCAGCCAAACTTGGAGTTAAAGAATATTTGATAAAGGCCAATTATACTCCTCAAAAAATCGTTGAAAAGATAAAAAACTACCTGAAATAAGCTTGTCGCTGATGAAAAGAGTTCTTAGTTGAAAAGGGCTCTTTTGAGTTCTGAGATAGCTTGACAAATCGATTAAATTTTAAGAATATAGAATTAGAGAAATTATGAGAGAAACAATTATTTTAACTAAAAAAGAATATTCTGAATTAAAAGAAATAAAAAAGAGGTTAGAAAAATTATTGAGAGCTAAAGAAAAAAAGATTTCTCCAAAAAAAGACGGTTTTTTAGAGGCTTTTGGAATTTTAAAGGGAAAATTTAAAGGAACTTCTTTAGATTATACTTCTAAATTAAGAAGAGAATGGAGAAAATAAAGCGGTATTTTATTGATTCTGATATTTTAATAGATTTTCTTCGAGGCCTAAGTAAGACTCGAGATTTTTTATTTAGATTAAGAAAAGAAGGAAAATTATTAATCTCAGTAATAAATGTGGCTGAAATTTATTCTGGTAAAGACATTAGAAATATGGAGAAAAGAAAAACGATCGATTGATTTTTAAGTGAATTTGAGATTGTTCTTTTAGATGAAAATTTAGCTAAATTAGCTGGAAAAATAAGATTAGATTATCAACTTCCTTTTGCTGATGCCATTGTGGCTGCTACTGCCATTAAAACAAAATCAATTTTAATTACTAGAAATATCAAACATTTTTCGAAAATCAAGAATTTAAAATTAAAGTTAAATTAAAGAATTAATCGATTTCGAGCTCGCGCCTCCGGCGCGAGGCTCTTTTATTTTCTGGAAAATTGGCTTATAGCGAGCCCTTGCTCGATATATCGCTTCGCGTTATAATTGAAATATATGAAGCGAGTTCTCAACAAAGAAACAATAAAATATTTAAGGAAAAAGGTTAAGGTCTGTGGATGGGTTCATAGGATAAGGTCTCACGGAAAAATAATTTTTATTGACCTCCGAGACAAAGGAGGAATTTTACAATTGGTTTTTATACCGCAAAATAAAGAGCTTTATAAAATATCTAAAGAGCTGAAACCTGAGTGGGTGATTTCTGTTGAAGGTGAAATTAAAAAAAGACCCAAAAAAATGATAAATCCCAAAATTGAGACTGGAAAAATAGAACTTTGGCCAGAAAAATTAGAAATTTTCTCTCAGGCAAAAACTTTGCCTTTTTCCGTTGATGCCTCAGGATATGAAATAAATGAAGAAAAAAGGTTAAAATATCGTTATTTAGATTTAAGAAGAACGAGAATGAGAAAAAATTTAGAGGTTCGGCAAAAAGTTATCCAGTTTATGAGAGATTTTTTACAAAAAAAAGGATTTTTAGAGATTGAAACTCCAATTTTAACCAAATCTACTCCTGAAGGCGCTAGAGATTTTTTGGTTCCAGCCAGATTGCAACCGGGGAAATTTTATGCTCTTCCCCAAAGCCCCCAACAATATAAACAGCTCCTGATGGTAGCTGGTGTTGAAAAATATTTCCAAATTGCCAGATGTTTTAGAGATGAAGACCCCCGAGCTGACCGCCAGGCAGAATTTACCCAGTTAGACATTGAAATGTCCTTTGTTGAGCAGAAAGATATTTTAGGTTTAATCGAAAAACTTTATTTGTCTCTTGTTAAAAAACTATTCCCTAAAAAGAAAATTACTGAAATTCCTTTTCCCAAAATTCAATATAGAGAAGCAATGAAAAAATATAAGACCGACCGACCCGATCTGCGAAAAAACAAGAGAGATGTCAATGAATTAGCTTTTTGCTTTATTGTTGATTTCCCAATGTTTGAATGGAGAAAAGAAGAAAAGAGATGGGATGCTGTTCATCATCCCTTTACTCGCCCCCAAGAAGAAAATTTAAAGAAAATAAAGCAAAGCCCAGACAAAATCTTGGCTTATCAATACGATTTTGTTTTAAACGGTTATGAAATTGGAGGAGGAAGTCTAAGAACCTATAAACCAGAGATATTAGAAGCAGTTTTTGAAGTAATGGGGCATAAAAAGAAAGAGGTAAGAAAAAAATTTGGACATTTATTAGCGGCTTTTGAATACGGGGTTCCTCCTCATGGCGGAATTGCTCCTGGAATTGATAGATTCGTAGCCGTTGTCCAAGGAGAACCAAACATTAGAGAAGTAATTGCCTTTCCAAAGACTGGGGAAAATCGTGACTTAATGATGGATGTTCCGGCTGAAGTTACTAAGGAGCAGTTAAGAGAATTGCATCTCAAAGTTGAAAAGAAAAAGTCTAAGACTTAATGGGTATAAATTTTAAAATTTTTTTTATAGTTCTTGTTTTAAGCTCATTTTTTTGGTGGGGAATCAATTTTTTCCAAGAAAATCTGGAAAAATTTTTCTATGCTCAAATTTCCCAGCCTTTTCAGGAAATTACCTTTGCCAAAAGACCAGCCAAACCAAAAAAACCAAAACTTAACCTCCAAGTAAAATCTGCCTTTTCAGTTAAAATCAATAGGGTAGGGAAGGAGAGAATTCTCTTTAAAAAAAATTCTGCCCAAATTCTACCGATTGCTTCTTTGACTAAACTAATGACAGCCCTAATTGTTCTCGAAGACCCTGAAAATTACAATTTTTCTGAGATTATCACTATCTCTAAAGAGGCAGCAGCTCAAGAGAATGTTCCAGAATATGGTAATTTAAAACCAGGGGAAAGAATAAGTATAGAAAAACTTTTAGATTTGACACTCATTTATTCAAGCAATGATGCTGCCTTAGCTTTAGCTGAAGTAATTGGCATAGAAAATTTTGTTGAGAGGATGAACCAAAAAGCAAAGATTTTAGGGCTTGAAAGTACCCATTTTATCAATCCAACCGGTTTGGACCCTGAAAATCTCAGCTATAAAGAAGAGGCAAAAGATTATTTTAATCACTCCACCGCTCAGGACTTAGTAAAACTTGCTCAACATATCCTCAAAAATCAACCCCTAATTTTTGAAATTTCTTTAAAAAAAGAACCTTATCTAATTGAAAATGGTCTTTCCGACTTATCTTTGCCTGAAGGCCAAAAAATTATCGGCGGGAAAACCGGCTATACTTATGAAGCAGGAGGTTGTATGCTTTTAGTTTCAGAAGATGAAAAAGAAAATTACTTTTTCCAGGTGATTTTGGGCACTATCTCACCGCTAACTCGGGTCAAAGAAATGCAAAAACTAATTAATAACATATAATGACCCTTTTTACTTTTAATGTAATTAGGCTTTTATTTTTGTCGGCTCTGGCGGCTGGAATTTCTTTAATTTGGGCACCGATTTTAATAAATTTTTTGCGAAAAATTAAATTTTGGAAAAAAACAGCTAGAAGAAAAACAATTACTAATGAAGAGGCAAAAGTCTTTTATTCTTTACATAAAGAAAGAGAAGTTACTGTTCCCCGGAGTGGGGGAATTTTGATTTGGTTTTCGGTTTTGATAATCATGTTTTTATTTTTGGCATTATCTTATCTTTCTCATCCCTGGTGGTTTAAAAAACTAAATTTTTTATCTCGAAGCGAAACATGGCTTCCTCTGTTTACTTTAATTGTGGGCTCGATTGTTGGATTGATTGATGATATCTTAACAGTTTATGGAAAAGGGAAATATATTGGCGGAGGAATGAGTTTTACCAGAAGGTTAATCATTGTCATTTTGATTGGATTAATTGGAGGTTGGTGGTTTTATTCTAAACTTGATTGGGATACAATTCACATTCCTTTAATTTATAATTTCCCAGAGGGAATTGATTTTTTCATTGGGCTCTGGTATATCCCTCTTTTTGTTTTAGTAATGGTAGCTTCCTGGTCAGGAGGGGTGATTGATGGCTTAGATGGACTATCAGGTGGTGTTTTTGCTTCAATTTTCGGTGCCTTTTCAATTATTGCTTTTGCCCAAGGAAAAGCCGATTTAGCGACTTTTTGTGCCTTAATTGGGGGAACTCTTTTTGCCTTTTTATGGTATAATATTCCGCCAGCCAAATTCTATATGGGAGAAACCGGAATTTTGGGTTTAACATCAACAATGGCAGTTGTCTCCTTTTTAACCGACTCAGTCTTGGTTTTGCCAATTATTGCTGGAGCAATAGTAATTGAGGTAGGTTCAATAATTTTACAACTATTATCAAAAAGATTTCGGGGTAAAAAAATCTGGCTTTCTACCCCGATACATCATCATTTTGAAGCCAGGGGTTGGCCAGCCTTCCAGGTAACAATGCGATTTTGGATAATAAGCGTTGTCTTTGCTATTTTAGGAGTAGCTATTCGACTTTTAGGATAGGTGTTTAATCCCGCGGATTAAACAAGATTAATTCGACTTTTAGGATAGGTGTTTAATCCCGCGGATTAAACAAGATTAAAAAGATGAAAAAAACAGGTTTTTTGAGAAAAAAATATCCAAAATTTATTTATGAAAATTATTCTTACAAAATTTCTAAGAAAAATTTAGAAATTTTTTTTAATTTTAAAATTGAGCCTAATATTCAGTTCAAACCTAAAGTAACTGTCAAAAATATCAATAAATCTCAAATTAAGAAAGTAGGGGAGAGGGTATTGAATAATTTAGTATTTCATCTTGGCCTAATTGAAATCCTGAGTTATTGGAAAGCCACTTGCTCACCTGAAATTAAAATTAAAGCCGGCTTCTTAAATAAAGAACAACTTGGGTGGTGGAAAAACCTCATAATCAATGGCCTGGGCCAGTTTTTTTATGAAAACAAAATTAATTTTAAAGCATCCAATTTCTTAAAAATAACCCCAATAATTTCAAACAAAAACAATTTAACGAGAACTGTTCTCGTTAAATTAAAGAAAAGAGTATTGGTGCCA
>JBHIEB010000032.1:0-7177 GCA_046760405.1 Minisyncoccales bacterium | reverse complement strand
CATATACATACCATTTTACCCTACAAGGTGGTGCAAAGGTATTGAACTATTACATAGGCTTGACAAGAGGTTTTTAAAATGGTTAAATAAGATAACATGAAAAACTTTAATTATCAAAAAATTTATTCTGATTTACTTTTTGACTTAACTGAAAGGCAAAAAGAAATAATTTTTCGCCGTTTTGGTTTAAAAGGTGGCCAGGGGGAGACCTTAGAATCAATTGGTAAGGATTTTGGCATCTGCCGAGAAAGAGTTCGTCAAATTCAGGAAGCTAGTTTTAAAAAAATCAGGCCAAAAGCAAAAAAATACAAAGGCACCTTTCAATCATTCCTAAAATATTTCAAAAAATTTGGCGATTTAAGAAAAGAAGATGTTTTATTGGCTGATTTGGGGGAAGAAAAATGGAGAAATGAGATTTATTTTCTATTAACCCTAAAAGAGTCATTCCAAAGATTTAATGAGAATAATGATTTCTATTCCCTCTGGACAATAAATCAAAATTCTTTTCAAAAAGCAAAAAAAGTAATTGCTTCTCTTTATCAAAAACTCAAGGCGATTGGGAAACCCCTTGCCTTAAAGGAGCTTAGCCCCTTTGTTTCTTTGGAGAATCCGGTTTTGACTTCCTATTTGGAAATTTCCAAAAAAATCCCTCAAAATGAAGAGGGTTTATATGGTTTAAAAGATTGGCCAGAAATTAATCCTCGCGGGATAAGAGACAAGGCTTATTTGGTTTTTAAGAAAGTCAGCAAACCTCTTCATTTTGCCAAAGTGGCTGATTTGATTGAGGGAAGTCATCTTCAAACTGTTCACAATGAATTAATTAAAGATTCAAGATTTATTTTGGTAGGGAGAGGAATTTATGCTTTAGCCGAATGGGGATACTATCCAGGTTATGTTAAAGATGTAATTTTTAGAATTTTGGGAGAAGCCAAAAAACCCTTGACTAAAGAGGAAATTTTAAAGAGAGTTTTAGAACAGAGATTAGTTAAAGAAAACACTGTTTTCTTAAATTTAAGTAATAAAAAGTATTTTTTAAGAGATTCTGAAGGGAAATATAGGATAAAAGAGGCCTAAAATGCTACCTCTGAAATGTTAAGCTTTTTCGGAACAATTGACTGGGGGGCCTTAAAACCCTTTTGGGAAGTTTTTTGGGAATTTTTAAAAACCTGGGGATGGTTGATTTTACTTTTTATTCTCTGGAAACCTTTTTTATTTCTTTGGCGCTGGTGGAGAGTGGAAGGTTGGTTGAAAAATGTGTACAAGCCAATTTTGCTTGAGATTAAAATCCCCAAAGAGATTCTAAAACCAGTTAGAGCGATGGAGGATGTAATGAATAGTATTTTTGGCGTTATCTATCATCCGCCTGATTGGTGGGAAACGTGGATTGATGGTCAGCTTCTGACTTCTCTCTCTTTTGAAATTGTCTCCATTGGAGGAGAGATTCATTTTTTTATTAGAGTTTTTGAAATCTATCGAGATGGGGTGGAAGCGGCTATTTATGCTCAATATCCCGAGGCCGAAATCACCATAGCTGATGATTATACAAAGGCGGTGCCCCAAGACATTCCCAACAAAGATTGGGATTTTTGGGCCACAGACTATGTATTATTAAAAGAAGACGCCTATCCAATTTTGACCTATAAAAAATTTGAGAGAGAAGTAGAACCAGTGGAAGAAAAAAGAGTAGATCCAGTGGCCACCCTCTTGGAAGCATTAGCCAAAATAAAGCCAGGACAACAATTTTGGATTCAGATAACCGCCAAGCCGGTGACTAGTGAAGAAAGCAAGTGGATAAAGAAAGGTGAGGCCCTAAGGGATAAATTAGCCAAAAGGCCGGCTAAAGCAGAATTCAAACCAATGGCCCTTGAAGCGCTTGAGGTTTTAATCACTGGCAAACCGCCAGGACCTCCACCCGAAAAAGAAGAACCCATTATTCCGCCAGAAATGAAATTAACCCCAGGAGAAAGAGAAGTAGTGGCGGCAGTAGAGGAAAAAATTTCCAAACCAGGGTTTCAAACAAATATTAGATTTATTTATCTTGGCAAGAGAGATGTCTTTTTCAAGGCCAATCTTAGATTAGGCTTTACTTATTTTAATAGTTATGCGACCGAACATCTTAATCGCTTGATACCGTGGGGAGCAACCTTAACCAAAATTCATAAATCCTGGTTTTTACCTTTAAACCTTTTAGTCTCTCGAAGAACATATTTGAGGAAAAGAAAAATATTCCGGAATTATGTAAACAGAGATACTCCTCTATTCCCCAGAGCCGGGGGAGAATTTATTTTAAATATTGAGGAATTAGCTTCTCTTTATCATTTCCCCTCTTGGCGAGTAGCGCCGGTGCCCGGCCTCCCCAGGATTGAGGCAAAGAAAGGACCGCCACCAGAGCTACCGGTAGAATAATCTATGAGCAACAACAAAATAACTTTTCTTGGAGAGACAACTTTCCGAAGCCAGCAGAGAAAATTTGGAATAAAGACCGATGATAGACGTCGGCATATTTATGTGGTGGGGAAAACCGGCATGGGCAAAACAGCCTTGCTAGAAAATATGGCTATTCAAGATATTCAGTCAGGCCGAGGAGTTGGCTTTATTGATCCTCATGGCGAAGCGGCTGAAAGACTTCTGGAGTTCGTTTCTTCAAAAAGAATTAATGATGTTGTTTATTTTAATCCAGCCGATTTAGATTATCCAATTACTTTTAATGTCATGGAGAAAGTGGGGGCAGAGTATAGACATTTAGTTGCTTCTGGCTTGATGGGGGTATTTAAAAAAATCTGGCCCGATGTTTGGTCAGCCAGAATGGAATATATTTTAAACAATTGTATTTTAGCCCTTCTTGAATATCCAAACTCAACCCTTTTGGGAGTAAATAGAATGCTGGCTGATCCTGATTATCGAAAAAAAATAGTGGACAGAGTGACCGATCCAATGATTAAATCCTTTTGGGTTAATGAGTTTGCTAGATATACTCAGAGATATGAAGTTGAGGCCACCGCTGCCATCCAAAACAAGATTGGTCAATTTATTTCCAACCCTCTAATTAGAAATATTATTGGTCAGGTAAAATCGAGCATTGATATGAGAGGAGTAATGGACGAAGGGAAAATTTTGATTGCCAATTTATCAAAAGGAAGAATAGGCGAAGATAATTCTCGGCTTTTGGGAGCCCTTTTAATAACCAAGTTACAACTGGGGGCAATGTCAAGAGTAGATATACCCGAAGAACAAAGGAGAGATTTTTATTTGTATGTCGACGAATTTCAAAACTTTGCCACTGAATCATTTGTTAATATATTGTCGGAAGCCAGGAAATATAGATTATCTTTAACCTTGGCTAATCAATACATTGCTCAATTAGAAGAAATGACACCCACCGGAAAGAGCACAAAGGTCAGAGATGCTGTTTTTGGCAATATTGGCACTTTAATTGTTTTTCGGGTGGGGGCAGAAGATGCCGAACATTTAGAAAAAGAATTTATTCCCGAATTTACAGCCGAAGATTTAGTCAATTTAGCTAAATATAATACCTATTTTAAATTAATGATAGACGGAG
The DNA here is from genome assembly GCA_046760405.1 of Minisyncoccales bacterium. Taxonomy (GTDB): domain Bacteria; phylum Patescibacteriota; class Minisyncoccia; order Minisyncoccales; family JANBVM01; genus JBHIEB01. Next base: position 3,618 of record JBHIEB010000032.1, on the reverse strand, counting down.
TAGCGGGGAGGCCTTTTTCAGCTCAAACCCTGCCGCCTTTCCCGGAACCTAAGAAATCAGACCGAGAAAAAATTATTAAAGTTTCGAGAGAAAGATATGGGATTCCTAAAATGACAGTTGAAGAAAAAATTATTCGCTGGACAGGAGTAATAAAGCCAGCCCCGACCCCTCAAATATCTCGACCGACTTTGTATAATGCTCAATGTTCTCGCTGTGGAAGACAGACAAAGGTTATTTTTCCTCCAGATGGGACTAGACCGGTTTATTGTAAGTCTTGTCTGAAAAAAATGAGAGAAAAGGAAGCAGCGGAAACTATTTCTTTGGAAGAAGTAAAAAAAGCTACTCCTGTTTCTTTCTCACCTTCAAAAAAAACCGGGAAAGCGGCTAAAGAAAAAAGAAAAGAAGTTGATATAAAAGAATTAAAAAAAGTTTTAGAAAAAGCCCTCAAAAAAGCGAAGTGAAAAAACTCTAACTAATCCGCGCTTGCCTTTTTAAATATGATCAAGACCCTTAGAAGTTTCGATTTGAAAAACAAGAAAGTTTTGGTTAGATGCGATTTCAATGTTCCCCTTTCCAGGAAAGGGGAAATTTTAGATGATTTTCGAATCAAAATGACTCTTCCTACAATTAATTATTTGATTAAGAAGAAAGCGAAAGTGATTTTGATGAGCCATCTGGAGGCAAAAGAGAAAAAACTGAGTTTGGAACCCATAGCTTCAAAATTGAAAGAGTTCTTGGGTCAAGAGGTGAAATTTTTGCCTGATTGTCTTGGTCAGGATGTCCAAAAGGAAATAGAAAAAATGGAACCCGGAAAAATTGTTTTGTTAGAAAATTTAAGATTTCATAAAGAGGAAAAAGAGAATGATGAAAAATTTGCTAAGGAAATTTCGCAATTGGGAGATATTTTTGTTAACGAAGCTTTTTCCAGCTGTCATCGGAATCATGCCTCAATTGTTGGCATTCCAAAATATTTACCTTCTATAGCGGGAATTTTGCTGGAAAAAGAAATAAAAGTTCTTTCTAAAGTTTTAAAAACCCCCATTCGCCCCTTGGTAGCCATAATCGGCGGCGTTAAAATAGAAACAAAAATTAAAACAATTTTAAACTTTTTGGGAAAAGCCGACCATTTACTTTTGGGAAGTAAAATTGGAGAGATGATTTTAGCCGGAAAGGGAATTTTAATTGGCAGGAGTTTCTCCAAAGAAAAATTAATAGAAAAAATTGATTTAACAAACCAAAAAATTCATTTGCCGGTAGACGGAGTAATAGCCCTAAAAAACTTAAAAGAGGGTTATTTAAGAAAAGGAGGGATTGGGACCTTAAGAAAAGAAGAAGAGGTTTTTGATGTTGGGCCTGAAACAATAAAAGTTTTCAAGAAAATAATTAAATTAGCTAAAACAATTTTGTGGAACGGGCCCCTGGGGATGTATGAAGATAAAAGGTTTGAAATGGGGACAAAAGAAATTGCTGATGCAATAGTGAGAAATTATTCTGCTTTCAAGATAGCGGGTGGAGGAGAGACAGTTTCAGCCATAAACCAGTTTGACTTAAGAGATAAATTTGATTTTCTTTCCACCGGCGGAGGAGCGATGTTAAAATTTTTAGCTGGCGAGAAACTTCCAGGCCTCGAAGTCCTGAAAAAATAAATCCCAAATCCCAAATTCCAAATAACAAATAAATTCCAAATTCCAATTACCGAATGACCCCGAACCAATCCCTCGCTTATTGCTCAGGATGGAACGGGGCAAGCCGAAACCAATTGGAATTTTGCCTGTCCCGTAGTTAAATCTAAAGGATTTATACTATCGGGGGTCATTGGAGCTTATTTGGGATTTGGTGCTTGATGTTTGGAATTTCATTTTCCTAATGAAAATCAAAAACTTGCAAAAAGTAGCTAATCGAATTTTAAAGGCGATAAAACAAAAAGAGAAAATCATCCTTTATGGAGACGCTGATTTGGATGGGGTAACTTCGATTATTATTTTAAAGGAAACAATCAAGAATTTAGGCAGTGAAATCACTGCTATTTATTTTCCCGATAGAGAGACCGAAGGCCATGGGATTTCCCAAAAGGGTTTGAGCTTTTTAAAAAAATTCTCACCGGCTCTCTTTATTGTTTTGGATTGTGGAATTGGAAATTTCAAGGAGATAAAGTTAGCAAACAAAATTGGCTTTGAAGTTATAGTGATTGACCATCACGAAGTCCTAGATAAGTTGCCAGAAGCGGAAATTATTGTTGACCCAAAACAAAGAGGGGACAAATACCCTTTTAAGAAATTAGCTACCGCTGGAATCTCCTTTAAACTCTCAGAATTATTATTAAAAGAAAAAATGAGCCAGAATTTAAGAAAAAATTTTTTGGAACTAGTGGCTATAGCTACTATCGCTGATATGATGCCTCAAGTTAATGAAAATAAAACTTTCATTGTAGGGGGTCTGAAATCTTTGGAAAGATCTTTTAGGCCAGGAATTAGAGCTTTCTTTGAGACAGATTTCCTTAAAAATTATAATTTACTTCAGAAGGTTTCAAAAATGATTTCAATTTTAAATGTTCGGGATGTCGAAGATAATTTACCAATTTCTTTCAGACTTTTGACCCTCTCTTCTTTTAAAACGGCTAAAGAGATAATTTTAAAATTGAAAGAGAAAACTGAAACAAGGAAAGAAGAAATAGAAAAAATTATTGAAGAGGTTAAAGAAAGAATTTTAAGAAAGGAGGGGCCAATTTTGTTTGAGGGAGATTTGGCTTGGAATTTTAGTTTAATTTCACCAGTAGCTTCTAATTTGTGTCAAAAATTTAAAAAACCAGTTTTTGTCTTCAAAAAACTAAAAGAGGAAAGCCAAGGTACAGTTAGGACACCTCTTAGAATAGATAGTGTTGCTTTAATGAAAAAATGTAAAAAATATTTAATAACCTATGGCGGCCATCCCCAGGCTTCGGGTTTTAGAATAAAAAATAAAGACTTGGAGAAATTTAAAAAATGCCTGATAAATCATTTTACCCGACACTAATTTACGAATGAGCACCAATGTCACTAATTCCATTCGTATCATTAGTGTTTAATTAGTGTATTGGTGTTGAGTTTATGAAAAAAATAACAATCTACACCGACGGTGGATCAAGAGGAAACCCTGGACCGGCGGCAATTGGAGTTGTTTTCTGTAACGAAAAGGGTCAGGCTTTTAAAAAATATTCTCAATATTTAGGCGAGAACCTTACCAACAATGAAGCTGAGTATCAGGCAGTAATTTTTGCTTTTAAAAAATTTAAACATCTCTTTAGCAAGAAAGTAGCAAAAGTTAGCGAAATTGAATTAAGGTCTGATTCTGAACTACTTATTAAACAATTAAATGGAAAATATAAGATTTTAGATCCAAAAATTCAATTATTATTTATCACAATCTGGAATTTAAAATTAGATTTTAAAAAAGTCAAATTTAGACTTATTTCTCGTTCAAAAAATAAAGAGGCAGATTCATTAGTAAATGAAGTTTTAGATAGGGTAAGTGCAACTCAAAAATTAATTTAACACTAACTAAACCATGGTTCAGAAAGGTCTATCCAGGGCTTGACACCCCCCCCTTTTTTTGCTAAAATGAGATTACCCAAGTAGGCAA
>JBHIEB010000031.1:0-7206 GCA_046760405.1 Minisyncoccales bacterium | reverse complement strand
AACAGCTAAAAACTTTCCCCGCAAGTTTGTATTTATATAGCCGGTGGCTCCTTTGACTTTAATTAAATCCATGCCTAAAATTTTAGCTACTCCTTTGTAAACGTCACCGGCAGCCACACAAGCTGCTTTTAGTTTATATTTCTGATAAAAATTAGGCGTTTTTTTGAGTTTTCCTGCTCCTCTTACCAGCAAATAATTAGCCGGTAATAATCCTTGTTTTTTTCTTTTTTTATTTAAAGGGTGAGTTCCCAAAACCCGATAGGCTTTTTCTAAAAATTTATTTAAAACTTCAGCTGTAAACTCAGCCTTTTTTGATTTCTCCAAAGGAATAATTTTTTTAGCTTTTATTCCTGCTTTTTTAATATCACCCCCACCAATTTTTTCAGAAATATTCTTCCCCCTTAAAATCAAAACTGCTCGATGGCCTAAGGAATTACCCATCAAAAATTTAACTCCCCTAATTTTTATTCCAGATAATGCCTCAACTAAAGACTTGGTATTAGAAATTCTTCCTGCTCTTCGGTCGACAATTTTGAGATTTCCATCTACCGTACCAAAATTCGCTCTCAAAATCACATCCCCCTTTTTCATTTTCATCCCTATCCCAGCTGCCTCATAAGGACCTCTACCCAAATAATAAATTCTTGGATTATAACCAAATAAAGCTAAATGGCTGGTGGCTGAGCGGGGATTTTTTTGCCAGGGGAAAAAAAATGGTTCAACTAAACCACAAATTCCCTTTTTTGCCAAATAATCCAAATTTGGAGTCCTGGCTACCTCGAGGGGAGTTTTATTCCCCAACTGAGGAATAGGTTTATCGCCTAGACCATCAATAATGAGTAAAATGATTCTCATTTTGTAAATCCTAAATTCTAAATTCTAAACAATATCTAAATTCAAAATCCAAATGTTCAAAACGTGTTTAGAATTTTGAATTTTAGTCATTTGAATTTGTTTAGGATTTGGTGCTTAGGATTTGGAATTTATTTAAGTTCTTCCTCTATTCTCAACAATCTATTATATTTAGCTACTCTCTCTCCCCTAACTGGGGCGCCAGCTTTTATAAAATCAGCTGAAATTCCCACTGCTAAATCAGAAATAAAATCATCACCGGTATCACCCGCTCTATGAGAAACCATTATTTTCCAGCCAAAATCTTTTGCTATCCTTGCTGCCTCAATTGCTTCTGAAACCGTTCCGATTTGATTTATTTTTAAAATGATGCTGTTTACCGCCTCTTTTTCTTTTGCTTTTCTTATTCTCTTTGGATTGGTAACCAAAAGGTCATCTCCAATGATTAAAATTTTTTTGCCAAATTCTTTTGTAATTTTCTGGAATCCTTCCCAATCATCTTCTGAAAAAGGGTCTTCTAATCCCAAAATTGGGTATTTTGAGATTAAATTTAAATAATATCTCATCAAGCCCTCCCTGGTAAAAACACCAAGAGCCATTTTATATTTCGAGCGGGAGCGAGAAATACCCCCAGAGGTATATTTGCCACTTTCAAAAAATTGAGAAGCAGCTACATCTAAAATAATTTTTATTTTGTCTTCATAATTTAGGTCTTTGGCAGCTTTCAAAATGAGTTCGATGGCTTCTTCTGGAATTCTAAGGGGCGGAGCAAATCCTCCTTCATCTCCTAAATTTGTCGCCAGCTTTCCATATCTTTTTGAAAGAATATTTTTTAACTGATGATAAATTTCAGAGCCCATTCTTAAACTTTCAGAAAAAGATGTCCTCTGAGGCCTGCCCGAATCGCTACGCGAATCGTTGCGGGCGGGAACAATCATAAACTCCTGAACATCCAAATCATTTCCCGCATGAGCCCCACCCTCAATAAGCAAAAAACTCGGCTTCGGCAGGGTCAGACTTGAGTCTGACCCTAATCTGACCCCGAGGAAAGCTAATTGAGAAATATATTTATAGAGAGAAATGTTTTTAGCAGCCGCTCCAGCTCGGCAAACAGCTAAAGATACTCCACAGATTGCATTTGCCCCCAGATGAGATTTATTTTCTTTTCCGTCCAGATTTATTAAAATTCCATCAATTTCCTTTTGTTTAGTTGGGTCCTTTCCTTTTAATTTTGGCCCGATAATTTCATTAATATTTCTTACTGCCTTTAAAACTCCTTTCCCCTGATATCTTTTACCACCGTCTCTTAATTCTACCGCCTCGTGTTTTCCTTTTGAAGCTCCGGAAGGAACCGAAGCGCGAAAGATACCCAAATCTGTCTCTAAATCAACCTCAACCGTCGGGTTCCCCTTTGAATCTAAAACCTCTCTCGCTTTTATTTTTCGGATACTAGGAGTCTTCATACTTTTAACACCTCAACATAGCCCTTAATTTAAATCAGGAGCGAAATCATAAAATTATCGAAAAGGCTTGCCCTGAGCTTGTCGAAGGGTCATTTCAACTTTTGCAAGTAATTATAGGCAGCTAAAGCTGCTTTTGCTCCCTCGCCACCAGCAATGACAATTTGTTTGTATTTTCCCACATTGACGTCTCCTACGGCAAAAAGGCCAGGGGTCTTTGTCTGACAGGTCTCAAAATCAACTTTTATTTCATCTTTTTCATTGAAATCAACCAATCCCTTAACAAACAAAGTGGCCGGTTGTGACCCTATTTTAACAAAAACTCCTTCCAAGGACAAGGTCTTTTCCTCGCTGGTTTCTCTATCTTGATAAACTATTGAATTAACAAACTTATCTCCTTGAATCCTTTTCAAGAGAGCTGAGGTTATTATCTTAACTTTTCCCGTTTTTTTAACTATTTCCTGGTTTTCTTGGTCGGCTTTAACTTTTGAGCCATATTCTAAAATATAGATTTTTTTGGCTATTTTGCTTAAAAATATGGCTGTCTCAAAACCAGAATTCCCCCCACCAATCACCGCTACAATTTTATCTGAAAATAAAGCACCGTCGCAGACGGCACAGTAGCTCAAACCTCGTGCCAGGAACTCCTTTTCTCCCGGAACTTCCAAAGGTCTTGGGTCAGCCCCCGAAGCAATAATAACTGCCTTAGCTTCAAATTTATTTTTGTTGTGCGTCCAAATTAAAAAACGATTATTAATCTTTTCCAGTTTTCTCACTTCATCTATTTCAAGATCAATTTTTTGTTTTCTTAAATGCTTTTCAAATTTTTGAATTAACTCTAATCCCGAAATCTTTTCGAATCCCGGGTAATTCTCAATAGCCACCGCTTTTCTGGCTAATTGACCCCCAAACTCTTTAGTAATCAAAAGGGTATTTAATTTTTGTCTGGCAGCATAAATACCAGCTGTGATTCCAGCTGGTCCCCCGCCAATAATTATGAGATCATACATGATTACCTAATTTAAGAATAATTAATCCAGGGTGTTTAATACTTCGTTTTAAACATAGAACTTCTTTCTAAAATCTTGGCAATACATCGGGAATACTATCGATTAAATCGGTTGCGGTTAGCGATTCTCCCCCTTTTTTTCCAGCCATTTCTCCTGCCTTTCCATTGATAAAGGCGGTAGCTTGGGCGGTTGTAAAGGGGTCAATTCCCTTTGCCATCAAAGCCCCGGCAATCCCGGCAAGCGTATCTCCCGTACCACCGACAGTCATTAAGCCACTGCCAGTCTTGCTCAAAGCCACCTCTTTTCCATTAGAAATTATGTCGGTCGCTCCTTTCAATAAAATTGTTGTTTGGAGTCGATTGGCTTCTTCTTGAACAGCTTTTATCTTTTCTTCCTCTCCAAGCTGATAAATTTCTCTTTTTGTTAAAACGAAAAATTCATAAGTGTGAGGGGTAATCAAAAAATTTTTTCCCAGGGCAATCTCAGGTTTTCTCCCCAGAGCATGAATGGCATCAGCATCAATAACAACCGGAGAGTCAACTTGTTCAAGATACTCCAAAATTGCTTCCTGAGTTTCATCACTTCTTCCCATCCCGCCACCAATTACCACTGCTACCTTATCATAAGCTACTGCTTCAGCACTTTCAGTCATCCCAATTAAAGTGGCTAAATGCTCCTTGTTTAAATAATGTCCTTCTAAAGGATAGGCAGCTAAATTTGGGGAAAAAGAGGCAATAATATTAGCTGCTCTTTGGGGAGCAATGATTCTCACCATGTCAACACCTGATTTGAAAGCAGCCATGGCTGAAAGAGCAGGAGAACCAGAATAAAATTCCGAGCCACCAATCACTAATAAGAGACCGAAATCATATTTTTTAGAATCCCTTGGTCTTTTTTTATAAACTTCTTTTAAAATTTTTTTGGTTACTTCAGTCATATTTTACTGGCCTTGGGTGGATTTTTTTCTTAAAAAAGTTGGGGTCTCCCAGAATTTCTCCTTAGCTATAATTTCTGCCTCTTCTTTCTCGATTTCTTTTTTTATCTGAAGAGCATTTTTTCTAACCTTGGCTTCACTTTTTTCTTTCTCTTTTGCTTTCTCTTGAGGAGCAGGTTTTGGGGAGACCTTAATTTTTATCTTCTTTGATTTAATCTCTTTTTTCTTTAATTGAGGGCGAGGCTTGGGTTCTAATCTTCTTTTAACTAATTTTCTCTTTGGTTTTTCAGGAAAAATTTTTTTACTGCAACCGGTAGCTAATAAACTTACGCCAATTTTGGCTCCTTTTTTAACCCGAGAAATCCCGAAAATAATTTTTGCTTCTTTATAAACAAGGTTAGAAATAATTTTTGAAATCTGATTAACTTGAGACAAAGAAAGATTTTTTTGACCCGAAATATTAAACAAAACCCCCTTAGCTCCTTCAATACCATAGGGATATAAGGGGGAACTTATCACTCTTTCAATCTCCTCTTTGGCTTCCTTCTCTCCAAGCTCAATCGAATTTAAATAGGTTAAACTTCCCCGGCCTTCGAAAATTGTTTTTAAATCAGCAAAATCAATATTAATTAAACCAGGTTTATAAATTATCTCAATTAGGCTTCGGAGAGAGTCAGTCAAACTTTTATTTATCGAAGATAAAGCCTTCTTTAAAGGGGTATTTCTATCAATGATTTGGAAAATTCTTTCATTGGGAATAACAGATAAGGCATTTAATTTTGTCCTCAGTTTTTCCAAAGAATTTTTGGCAATTTCCACTTTCTTTTTACCCTCAAATTTAAAGGGGAGGGTGAAAATACCATAGGTCAGATTTCCTAAATTCTTTGAAATTTGAGCAAAAACCGGGGTAGCTCCCGACCCCACTCCCCCTCCCAGACAAGCTATTAAAATAACAAAATCTTGACCTTCTAATATTTTTTTTATTTTCTCTCTCTCATCTTTAGCTGCCTGCTCGCCTATGGCCGAATTCATTCCTGTCCCCAGCCCATAAGTCAAACTTTGACCAAATTGAAATCTATCGACCTCCCTTGAAAGTCCTTTCAGGGCTTTTAAATCAGTGTTGGCAGCAAAAAAAGAAGCCCCCTTTACCCTCTGGGCTATCTCAGAAACTATAGAACCACCTCCACCGCCAATTCCAATTACTCGAATTTTTATTTTCTTAATTCTTTCTTTTTCGGTCTTTTTCAGTTCCTTTTTCAGCCCTTTACCTTTTTTGGGGCGAAGGCGCCGGCGAGATGCTTTTTTGATTGCTTTTCTTTTTTTTCTAACCATTATGTTATTATAAGACTTTAAATAGGAGAGGTCAATGGAAATCAATAGGGACTATTTTTAGTATAACAGATTTTACTAAGTCAAAAAACCAAAGAGTCCCCCAAAATAAAAACCCGAGCAAGCTCTCGGGCGTTGCTATGCTGGAAGACGTTGTCGGAGGTCGCACCTCCGACGTGTCTATAGTCAGTTTTCAAAATTAACTATTAGTTTTTCTTCAATTCTGATTTTTTTCTTTTTGATTTCTTTCGAAATAATAATGATGCAGTTTTTTCGTAAATAGCAAGACGTTCTTCCAGTTCTCTTTCGGTGCTTTTAATTTTTCTGTCCCAGACTCTACTGGGATTTTTCTGAACCATGTTATACACCGATAAAAAATGCTTTTTAAATGAAGCAAGTCTACGTTTAGTTAGACGAAGTAATTGTTCTTTTTCTTTTTCAGTTAATTCTGGCTTTGAAGCTATTTTTATTATTTGCCCAAGAAATTTTGAATGAGTACCCCTTTCCTTTATTTTTTTACTTATATTTGGCTTTACTTCCCAATTATTAGCTTTTTTCTGTAATTTTTCTGCCCGTTCTTTAAGAGACCAGATATAGGAAAGAATTTTTTGTTGTTTTTTATTTTTCACTAATAAATTATATCAAAAAATTGCCTTCTTGGCAATTTTTTTACGAGCTGCAGGTCTTGGACGATGCTGTGCCCCGTAGTGAGCGGCGTTTACCCCGCATAATATAACATTTGTGCGGGGCTCTACTACTTGGGGTTAGAGCCTGTTTTGCAACCTAAAAACACCCTTAATTGGGTGCTTTCAAGTTTTTTCCAACTCACAAACTCCTTTATAGGTTTAAAAAAAGAGGGGGAGAAAGAAGAATTATTCCTTTCTGAATTGTGGAATATCTCCGTTCTTTTTAAACCGTAGTGCTTGGAATCCGAACTCCCAAGAATGCAAACGATTGGGTTTGCAGACCTCTTCTCTATTTTTTCCCAACCTTCAGCTCTATTTTGTCTCGACATAATTTTTTAACCAAAATTCAGTCATATCTAAATGGATTCTCTCGACCCAACTTTCTTTTATCCTTAAGTCTTCAAAAATCTTTTGGGGGCTTATTTTGCAGAACTCGATTTCCAAAAAGTCACCAAGCTCAGAGACAACATCAATCGCTATCTCAACGGTGTCGTTCTCAGGTTTTTTGAAAATGAATCTCTTTTTAACCAAAGAGACAAGAGGCAGGAGATTCTGGGTTCTTTTTTCAAAATCTTTTTTGGTCAGCTCCTCTTCAAATATCTTTTCTTTTAACTTCTTCTTGTAATGAAATTTTTCGTCTACTGCACATAAACCTTCAATTAGTATTTTTCTATGGCGGTATCCCTTTTTGTTTTTTAAAAAGTCAAATTCTTTTGTATCGTAATAAATATCCTGAACACTCAAAGTGGCTGTCTTTTCATAACCAGCTTGCCTAATAGCTTCAACTGTTTTCCGTGTTTTCTTTATTTTAAATCGAATTTCTTTTTCTTCTTCCATGAAAAAAGATTTTTTATCAGATTATTAGTTTTTGGAATAACCATAGATAAAATTCTATTCGACATACTTTACCGTAACACCCCCTGTATTTATGTAGT
>JBHIEB010000030.1:0-7548 GCA_046760405.1 Minisyncoccales bacterium | reverse complement strand
ACTTTGAAAGACCCAATTAGAGAAGAAGTGAAGGAGGCGATGAAAATTTGCCGACGGGCTGGAATTAGGCCGATTATTGTTACTGGTGACCATAAATTAACGGCAAAAGCAGTGGCTGAGGAATTGGGTTTCAAAGTAAAAAGGGAAAATATTTTAGAGGGGAAAGATTTAAATGAGCTTTCTGACAAAGATTTTGAAAAAATTTTAGACAAAATTCAGCTCTACACCAGGGTTGAGCCAAAACACAAAATGAGAATCATTAAAGCCTGGCAGGAAAGGGGAGAGGTGGTAGCAATGACCGGTGACGGAATAAATGATGCCCCAGCCTTAAAAAAAGCAGATATCGGGGTAGCTCTGGGCTCTGGTACCGAAGTAGCTAAAGAAACCTCGGATTTAATTTTGTTGAATGATAGTTTTTCAATAATTGTGGCGGCGGTTGAAGAAGGCCGAGCAATTTTAGACAACATCAGAAAAGTCATTACTTATTTACTTTCCGATAGCTTTACGGAAGTAATTTTAATTGGAGTAAGCATTTTGGTTGGAGCTCCCTTACCAATTACCGCAACTCAAATTTTGTGGGTAAATTTAATTGAAGATGGTTTACCAGATATTGCCCTGGCTTTTGAACCAAAAGAAAAAGATTTAATGGAGATGAAACCGGTGGGTCATAAGGTTCCTCTTTTGACCCGAGAGATGAAAGCAATAATTTTTATTATCGGACTTATCACTGATTTGATACTTTTGGGACTATTCTTTTGGTTTTTCAATAAAAATTATGATATTGCTTATATAAGGACAATGATTTTTGCTTGTTTGTCTATTGATTCGCTTTTTTATGTTTTTTCCTGTAAGAGTTTGCGGCGAAATCTGTGGCACATTAATCCATTTTCAAATAAGATTTTAGTAGGGGCGGTAATAATTGGAATTGTAATGCTTCTTTTAGCTATTTATCTTCCCTTATTCCAGATACTTTTAAAAACTATTTCTCTTAACTTTCAGGATTGGTCAATTATTATAGGGCTGGGTTTGAGTGAAATAATTTTAATTGAAGCCACCAAATGGTATTTCATTGTTAGACATCAAACAGAATTATGAAAATATCTAAGTTAAGAGAAATTGTTTATCCTGTAGCTACCCTTTCTGGCACTATTGTGGGCGTTGGTCTTTTTTCTTTGCCTTATGTCACCTTAAGAGTTGGATTTTGGGTAATTCTTGGTTATTTTTTTATTTTAGGAATTTTAGTTACTTTAGTTCACCTATTTTTTGGTAGATTAGCGATAATCACTCCTGACTTTAAGAGATTACCTGGTTTTGCCAAGTTTTATTTAGGGAATTGGGGTGAAAAAATAGCTCTAATTTCAACAATCTTAGGAACATTCGGAGCAATTTTAGCTTATTTAATTGTTGGTGGCGAGTTTTTAGAAAGCTTATTTACTCCAATTTTTGGTGGCGACAATCTTTTATATACCCTTTTTTATTTTACTTTAGGAGCTGCTTTAATTTTCTTTGGGATTAAAATTATCGCCAAGGTAGAATTTTGGGGATTAATTTTGTTTTTTCTAATTTTAATTGCCATATTTTTTCGCGGTCAATCTCTTTTAAAAATAGAAAATTTATTTCTGGCAAAGAATACTTCTAATTTCTTTTTAGCCTACGGTCCTATCCTTTTTTCTTTGTGGGGAGCAACTTTAATTCCTGAAGTAGAGGAAATGTTAGGAAAAAACAAAAAATTATTGAAAAAAATAATTCCCGTAGCTATCTTAATTCCAACAGTAATTTATCTTTTCTTTATTTACCTGATTTTAGGAATTACTGGACCCAAAACAACAGAATCAGCATTAGTGGGTCTGCGGAATTTTTTGGGCGATGGTTTAGTTTCTTTGACTCTTTTCTTTGGCGTTTTAACTACTTTTACTTCTTTTATTACCTTAGGATTAACTTTGAAAAAAGTTTTTTGGTATGATTTGAAAATAGAGAAAAACATAGCCTGGGCAATTACCTGTTTTATTCCTTTGACCCTTTTTTTAGCCGGTGTTAAAAGCTTTATTCTGGTAATAAGCTTTGTCGGTGGAGTAATGCTGGGGATTAATGGAATTTTAATTTTGCTAATGTACCAAAAAATTAGACCGAAAAGAAAATTCTTATCCCGCTTTTTAGTTTCAGTATTTTTGGCTGGAATTATTTACGAGCTAACGTACTTCATAGAGTAAGATAAAGATATACACAGGTAACAACGCAAAATATGATTTGGCTTTATATTTTAATTTTTATTATTTCTTCTCTGGCTTTGGTTCGTTCTGGAATCTGGGTGGTTCGGTCTCTAACCAGAGTAGCCCAATTTTTGGGATGGCGAGAGTTTATAGTAGCTTCGATTTTAATGGCTTTCTCAACCTCATTACCCGAACTTTTTATTGGAATTACCTCAGCCCTTCACCAAAGACCTCAGCTTTCTTTTGGAGTTGTTATTGGCTCTAATATTGTTGCTCTCACTTTGATAATCGGGATTGGGACAATATTGGCAAAGGGATTAGAATTTAAAGGAAGGATATTGCAGAGATCGTCTTTTTATGCCGGAATTTATGGTCTTTTGCCCCTTCTTTTGATGTTAGATGGTAAAGTTTCCAGAACAGATGGGGTAATTTTACTTTTAGCTTTAGCTTTTTACTTTTTTCAACTCTTGTCCGAAGAAGAAAGATTTACCAGAATTTTCTCTGATAATCTTAAAGAAGGATGGCTTCCTTTTAAAATATTTTTAAGGGACTTAGTTCTTTTTTTGGGAGGAACCGGCTTGCTCTTGTTAAGCGCTGAAGGAATTGTTTTCTCGGCTTCAAAGTTGGCCGTGACTTTCAATTTATCTTTGATAGTTATTGGTGCGGTTTTGATAGCTTTAGGAACTTCTCTTCCCGAAATAGCCTTTGAAATTAGAGCAATTCAGTTGGGCCACAAAAAAATGATCCTTGGAGACGTAATGGGCTCAGTGGTAGTTAATTCTGCTTTAGTTTTGGGGTTGGTAGCTTTAATTTCTCCCTTTGAAATTCTTAATTTTTCGCCTTATTTGATAGGAATTATTTTCACCGTAGCTACTTGTTTATTTTTTGTTATTTTTGCTCGAACCGACCGCAAAATCACCAAAAAAGAAGCCATATTTTTAATTGAAATTTATATTCTTTTTGTGTTAGTTGAAATTTTAGCCAGATAACCAATAGAACGAAAACATTTGTATTTTATTTGGTTGATTAATGTCGTTGACTTAAAATTTTAAAAAAGGTAAAATGCGCTTGATGAGCGATTTTTTTATTTTAATTATTTTTATAGTTATTATAGGTGGAATTGGGGTTTTGATTAATTTTACTCTCAAAATCAGTGAAAAACTTGGTCAACAAAGCCAAATAAATTCCCAACAAGCCCAAGATATTCAAGGAATTAAAGAAAGATTGTCTTTGGGTTCTCAAGATGTAGGTCATTTAAAGAATGAACTCGAAAAGACTACGAATCTATTAGAAGATTTAAAAAGAGCTGACCAGGTTCGACAACAAAAAGAAGCTGAGTTTTCAGAAAGAATTAAAAGAGTCGATGAAATTATTGCTGGAACATCAACTAAAGGAATGTCAGGGGAGGAAATTTTAAGAGAAACTTTTAAAAAATTACCTCCAGAAATGATTGAGAGTAATTTCACTGTTGAAGGAAAAACTGTAGAATTCGCTTTAATTTTACCAAATAACAAAAGATTGCCAGTTGATTCCAAATGGCCAGCCGGTTCTTTGCTTTTAGAATTAGAAAAAGAATCCTCTCCCAAAAAAAGAAAAGAAATTATTGGAGAAATCGAAAAAGAGACTATAAAAAGAATTAAAGAAGTGAAACAATATATTAGTCCAAGTGTCACCTGGTCACAAGCTATTGCTGCTGTCCCTGATTCAGTTTATGGTGTTTGCCGTGAAGCTCATCTCAGAGCTCGAGAAAATGATGTCGTTTTAATGCCTTATTCAATGGTTTTGCCTTTACTCTTATATATGTATCGCCTCCATCATCAATATGCAATGTCTGTTGATATGGAGAATCTCCAAAATCATTTAATTAGTATTTCCAGAAATTTGGATGAGATGGATAATATATTGGAAAATAAAATTGCTCGGGGTACAACTATGGTCCAAAATGCCTATTCAGAATATAAACAAATGATAGGTCGAATTAGAGCTTCGCTCAGTGAGCTTCAACTAAAACAACCGCCAGAAACTAAAAAGTTAGAAGATTAATACCACAATGTTAGCTACCATAAAAACTGGAGGGAAACAATACCTTGTTTCCCTAGGGGATAAAATAAAAATCGAAAAAATTGAAGGCAAAAAGGGAGAAAAAATAACTTTTCCTGAAGTTTTGCTTTTGGAAAAAAGAAGAAAAATAGAAATTGGCACTCCTTTTATAAAGGGAGTAAAAGTGATTGGAAAAATTTTAAGTCAGGGCAAAGGCAAAAAAGTAATTATTTTTAAATATAAAGCAAGTAAGAGATACAAAGTAAAAAAGGGCCACCGTCAGCCCTTCACTGAAATAGAGATAACTAAGATAGAGACTAAAAAGTAGATAATAGAGAAATAGAAATCAATTTAAAACTCAAGAGCTTATCAGTTCTTGCTATTTTTTTTATTGGGTATATAATAAAAGTAGCCCTTTTTTTAAAAAAAGGAGGGGGAGCGAAAAGAGGGGAAACGAGGGGTCTGTCGCATCTATCTCAACTATCTGACTATTCTTAAGAGGGAATAGCATGAAGAAGAAGAGAAAAACTCATATAGCGCCTGTGGATAGAGAAAACAATACACTAACATACTGTGACGAAGACGGAAAAACCACTGAAACTCAGGTCTCGTCAAAAGAAGCAAGAGAAATGATCGAAAGCCTAAAACACTTAGAAGCTTAAAGAGACGAATTCCAAAAATAATCTCCCCCCCTTTTTTCTACATTTTTGAAGGACAGCCGATGAAGAACAGCCGAAAGGTTGTTTTAATTTTATTTGATGCTACTTAACACCCGAGGTTGATTAACCATTGATTGGGAAGTCTTCCCAATCACTTATCCTTAAAATTTCTCAAAGGCTGCCTTTGAGAGTTATTGCCTCCATCTCGCCATTGACAAGTCTTCTCATATAGTGTATTATGTAGATGCAAAATAGTTCTTAAGAAAATAAGGGGATTAAGGTGAAAATAGAGAATTTTAAGGTGTTTATGTGCGTTGCTCTTCCGGCCTTAGAGGCGGGAGCGATAGTCACACTAAGCACGAGGGGGAATCTCGTATTTTTCGCGATATGGTTGATAACTGCATCAGCCATACTTGGGGGTAAGTGGGCAGTTATGATTATCCGCGAACTGCCACTCGAGCCTGGTTTAGTCAATCTACAGCCCCACGGGACAATCAGAGAAAGCCTCAAATGGCTGAACGGAAAAGCTGGGACAGTTCTCTTAGTAACAGAGGCTTGGATTGGAGCTTTCTTCGGCCTCTGGGCTTTGTTGTTGTTTCCATAATACCCCCCTCTTTTTTTAGCTTGCAACTATTTGTAAGCTGGAAAAAGGAAAATATTTCAAAAACAACCATCAAGAGGCTGTTTTTATTTTCGTTAGGTAAATTGATTGGGAAGACTTCCCAATCACTTAAATTTGACAAATCTTTTATATTGTTTCATAATTATATATAGCACAACAAGGAGGCAAGCAAAATAGGAGAAGAAAAAAGGCCGACAACTTCGGCGATTCCCAGCGTAGATCCTGATAGACGTTGTCCTTTCTGTGGAGGAGAAATCTCTTATTCAGAAGGGACAGTCTCGGTCTACGTAGAAGAATGGGGATGTCGTCTGGTAGAATGTCCCCATTGTTACTTCTCAATGAAGGATGAGGTATAGATATCCTTCATTTTTTATTCTTTTCTCCTTCCTTCTCTATTTTTCTAAGAAAAAACAGGACAGCCAAGGCTGTCTCTGATTCTGCTTAATCTCTTAGTCTCTTCATCTCTTAATTTACTTTCTTCCTTCCAAAGCGCTTTTTAGGGTTTCTTCATCAGCGTATTCTAATTCTCCGCCTGTTGGCAAACCCCTTCCTAATCGGGTGGTTTTTTTATTTAGGGGCTTTAATAATCTTTCCAGATATAAAGTAGTGGCTTCACCTTCAGCAGTGGGATTGGTAGCAATAATGATTTCTTTAATTTCAGGATGATTTTTTATTCTTTCTTCTAATTGTTTTGTTCTTAATTTTTTAATATCTTCTTTTTTCAACTTCGAAACTGTTCCTCCTAAAATAAAATAAAAGCCATTGTATTTTTTTGTTTTCTCAATAGCTAATAAATCACTTTCTTTTTCAACAATACAAAGCAAACTTTTATCTCGAGCAGGATTTGAGCAAATCTTACAAAGTTCTTGCTTGCCCTCCGTAGCCTTGGCGTAGGAGGGTTCAAATGGATTGAAACACAACTGGCAAAGTTTTATATTTTTTTTGAGGTCTAAAATGGCTGAAACCAAGGTATTAATCTCTTCTTTCTTTTTTTTCATTAAATAAAAAACAAAACGGGCAGCTGTTCTTGGCCCGACTGTCGGAAATTTAGAAAATAAATCAATTAGTTTTTGAATAGTCTTTGGGTACATAATCATCAACGAATAACGAATCCATTGCGAATAAACGAATAAGGCCCTGTAGGTTAACCATGAATTTATTAAGGAATTCGTAAATTCGTAACTAATTCGCTATTCGTTGATTATTCTCCGTAGCCTTTTTCCAAATCTCTGAAGGCTACCCTTCTTTCGTCAAAATAAAG
The DNA here is from genome assembly GCA_046760405.1 of Minisyncoccales bacterium. Lineage (GTDB taxonomy): Bacteria > Patescibacteriota > Minisyncoccia > Minisyncoccales > JANBVM01 > JBHIEB01. The sequence goes on along the minus strand of JBHIEB010000030.1, from coordinate 756 downwards.
TTCAACTCGGCCAACCGGCCCATTTCGATGTTTGGCCACAATGATATCAGCAATATTTTTTCTTGAGGTTTCAGGCCGATATCTATCCTCGCGATAGATAAACATCACTACATCCGCATCTTGTTCGATACTATTATGAACAATAATATCATTTGCTACAAAGTTATGAGTTCCTGGCACGGTAGCGTCATAAACCTCTTCTATTCCCAAGGGAGTAATTGATACAACCTCGTCCCAAAAGACATCTGATTTAGCAAGCTTAGAAATTCTGGGAGAAGAAAGATAGTTAGCGATTCTTTCTAATCTTAAGGTACCGATTCCATTTTTAAATAAAGAGTTTTTACCTCCATAGGCGGTGTTAAGGCCAAAGCATAGTTGGGACCAAGAGATTTCTCTTTCCATCCTAATTTTGTCAATTATACCTGTCCAAGCTTCTTTTGGTACTACATCCAGGTTAGTGTTTGGACGGATTTTTTCAAGAAGTCTTATTAATTTAGTTGCTTTTTTTTCTTTTTGTCCGAAAGCTCCAATGTTCCTCAGAAATTTCAATTGATGCTCTTTTCCTTGGATTCTTACATGATAACAAATTCTATACCCTGGTTTTCTATTTTCACCAATTTTGCTTCTAATCCCAAAATTTAATAAAAGATGTTTTACATCTTTGGCTAACCTCAGACTTGTTGTAGCATAATAAATAGCAGCCGAAGGCTGTCTTCCTTCTTGATTTTTCTGACTTATATTTCCATCTGTTGACCA
>JBHIEB010000029.1:0-7566 GCA_046760405.1 Minisyncoccales bacterium | reverse complement strand
TGGCAGATGCTGACCTCAATTCCAAAGTGGTAGTCCATTCAGAAGCCGCTCCCGTGTTGCAAGGGTCAGCACAGATAAGGCCGAAGGTACCGACATCGGTTTTGCTCTCCCCAGCTACAATGGCTACCGCTTTGGAATTGAGGTCAGCATCTGCCATCACCCCCCCCTTAAAGACAGCAGTGCCAGTCAGGGGGCCAAGGTCTGAACTCCAGGAATCCGTCCCCACATCATAAATTCTCAACCTCACCCCAATCTCGTTCCTCTTGACCAAATAGGTAACAAACAAATCCCCGCTGGTCTTTTGCCAGACTGCGGCCGCCGGATTTGCCTTGCCAATATCCATTTGTTTGGTGGTCAACTGCTCAGCCGTGCCCCAGCCAGAGCCCGACCAGATATTGGCCTTAATAATTTTGTCATTCCCGGTACCTCCCATAACAGCAATCTTGCTGTGCTCACCAGACCAGCGAATACTGGTAATAACTAAACCACCCTTGTTGCCGGCAGTAAAACTTAGACCGGTCACATCACCAGCCGTATCCCAGCTACCACTGGTAAAGGTGTTATAACGGACCGTGCCGCTGTTGTTAAGCCAAGTAATCATTCCTTCAGAGGTGCTGGTTCCTCCTTCCCAGGCAAGGTCAAAAACAGGGGAATCTTTGACGCCGGCGGCGTTAATAGAGTTTGTCTCGTGGGTAGTAACGCTCCCAAAACTTGAACCGTCCCATAAAGCTGAAAAAATATCAAAATTAGCATCTTCCCAGGCAACCATAATATCATCGGTATCTGGGTCTCGGACTGCTCTTACTGTTCGAGGAACCCCTCCGCTCCCGCCACCAAAACTTAAGGTTTGCTCGGTTCCCCAATCGTTAGCGCTGGAAGCCATAGTCCGATACTTAACCTCTCCGGCAACATTGTCGCCGTAGACAATTAAGGCATCACCGGTTGATTGTTCAAACTCAATATCAAAAAGCATGCGCAAACCATAGCCGGTATCAGTAGTAACTGTAGCAATCTCGGTCCAGTTGCCAGTAGAATAATCGAAAATTGAGGTTTTAACATCGAAAGTCGTCTGTTCTAATACTCCCCGAAGTAAGCGATCGGCATCATAAGGGGAAGCTTCGAGGTCAGCCCAACCAACATAGCCTCCTAAACTCAAGGTGCCCTCTGAACCAAAAGTTGTCCCGCTGAAAGAACGGTTGTAAAGCGTAAGGTTTGTTTGCTTATCACCGTAAATGACATGACCGTCACCGGCGGCCGGGGCAGCTTGAACTTTTTTTACTCCCGCTGGAATTAAGGGGTTCTGCCAAATCTGGGGCCAACCAGAAAAAAGCCAAACTGTTACTGTGGACAAAAGCAAAAGGAACGTTATTGTCTTTTTCAAGTTAGCAAGAAGCATAAATTGAAGATTGGTATTTAGTAACTATAAAACTACTCTGTCCCGTCATCATTTCTCCAGCGATAACGAAGTTGTTTAACATAAGGGGTTGTCTTTGACCAATTGGTGAAATAAGTAACGGCTGTCGCAGTCTGGGCTCTGGCTGGGGTAAATTCCCAAGTAACCTGGGAGGTAACTTTTTTTCTATCAAGACCAACATCTTCAATGATGATTTTTCTTACTCCTTTTTGAAGTAGACTACTTATATCTTCTTCCGTCCCCTGAAAAATCCAAGTATTTCCAGAAATAACCAGTCCGTGGGTGCCGGTGGCAAGACCACTCCAAGAATTATCTCGAATAGATCTTGCTGCCTCCATTCCCTCTTCAGCTAAAAAATTAGCTATGGTTATTTCTCCAGCCAAGCGACCAGAAACATAGCTATCCAATATAAAAAAAGCAAAGCCGTTAACCACGACTACAAAAATCCCCATAGCAATTAGTAATTCTACTAAAGTTTGCCCTTTCATTTTATTCTAAGTTTATTCTCCCTATTTCATTGATGCTTATAGTCTGACTATCACCATTATTACTTAAAATAATAGTTCCAGTCGCTGAGGGTATTCCTTCGAATTTGGAAAAAACTATTTCTGAAAGGCCGCTTATATTTATAATCTGAGGTAGATCAGAAACCGCATCATATTGGACATCCCTTGTTGCATAAGAGCTTCCTTTAAATAAAGTATAGTTATCATCAACTAAATAAACTCCAAAAATTGAACTATTTTCAACTGACATTGCCTTTAATTGGGCCCTTCTTAAGGCCTGGATGACTCCCTGGGTATGGATGTTGAGTTGCTGACTTTTGTAAAAATCTAAAGTAAGAGGTAGGGTTAAAGTAACTAAAACCGCTAATATTCCAACCACCAACAAAATTTCAATTAAAGCAAGGCCTCTTTTCATATTTATCTAATCCGGAGGCCGGTAGTAAATTGATAAATTGGGGTAATAATGGCTAAAACCACAAAGCCAACAAAAAGCCCAACCAAAATCAATAAAACGGGCTCTAATAATCCCGAAATATTTTTTACAGCTGAATCCACTTCTTTTTCGTAAAATTCGCTGAGATACAAAAAGCTTTCCTCTAAGGTGCCTGTTCTTTCCCCCACTAAAACCATTTGAGAAAAAATTAACGGGAAGGACTCGGGAAACCTTTTCAAGCCCTGACTAATTTTCTCTCCTTTTTCAACTCCAGATCGAGCCAAAAGCAACTTCTTTTTGTAAACTTCATTTTTTAAAGTATCAATACAAATGTCAAAAGCTTCCAAAATTGGCACTCCGCTTTTTAAAAGGGTGTAGAAGATTCGAGAAAATTCAGCTAAATTGCGATTTTTTTCAATCTGACCAAAAAAAGGGAAAGAAATGCTTCGGCTATGGAGATAAAGCCTGATAAATTTAAAAATTTGAAGAATTCTTAAAATTAGAAAATATAAAAAAATTCCTACCAATATAAAAAGCCAGTATTTTTGCAAAAATCCACCCAGGTTCAATAAAGCTCTGGTAGCTAAAGGTAATTGAACTTCCAGGGCCTGGAAAAGATTAAGTAGTTTGGGCAAAATAAAAAGAACGATTATTGAAACAACGGTCAAAGCAATTAATATAATGAGAATGGGGTAAATTAAAGCCCCCAGTATTTTTCTTCTCAGTGAGTATTCGCTCCGCAGAGAAGAGCTCAGGTATCTCAAATTTTCCTCAAGAGTTCCGCTTTCCTCACCTACTCTGACTACGCTTCGGAAAAATTTATTAAAAACTTTTGGGTGTCGTCTCATGCTTTTGTTTAAACTCTCTCCTTCTAAAATTCTTTCGCTGACGTCGTTTAAAGCTTTCCTAAAAATCCGCGATTTAGCCTCCCTTTTTAAAGTTTCTAAAGCCTCGGCAATCGGTATTCCGCCTTTAATCATCAAGGAAAGGTGTTCAACAAAAAACATTCTTTCTTTTTGAGATACGAAGAACATATTACTTTGCCTTTTAAGGGCTCAGTCAAAATTAAATATTAAAAATAAAATATAAAAAACACAAACGTAAAAACGTAAAGACTTTAGATGGGTTTGTTAAATTTCATTTGTTTTTGCATTTTTGATTTGTGTTTTTAATTTTTGGTTTTTTATTTTTCATTTTAGCGGAGCGACAGTTATCTTACGGCTCTTAAAACTTCCTCGATGGTAGTGATACCATTTTCCGCTTTTTCCAGACCATCTTCAATCATAGTAGTCATCCCAGATTTAACAGCTGTTTCTTTAATTTCCGAGGCATCGGCTTTTTCCATTACCAATTTTTTAATTGGTTTTTTCATCTCTAAAACCTCGAAAATGCCTATCCTACCCGAAAAACCGGTGTTTTGACAAACCGGACAGCCCCTTCCCCGGAAAAGACGAACAGTATTTTTCTCTGTTTTTGGCAGTTTTAAAACTAAATCCTTTGGCAAAAGAGAAGAAAGCTTTGAAACGGATATCTCATAGCTTTCAATGCATTTTGTGCAAATTTTCCGAACCAGTCTTTGGGCAATAATGATATTGATAGTGGAGGTAATTATAAACACCTCGACTCCCATATCTTGAAGTCTCGAGAGAACGCCAACAGCATCAATGGAATGAAAGGTTGATAAAACTAAGTGTCCGGTCGTAGCGGCATTTGTTGCCAGCTTTGCCGTGTCAGGGTCTCTTACTTCTCCTATCATTATAATATTGGGATCTTGTCTAAGTATGGCTCGGAGGCCCTGAGAGAAAGTCAAATTGGTCTTGGGGTTAACCTGAATCTGGCTGATTCCTTCAATATCATATTCAATTGGATCCTCGATTGTCATAATATTAACCTCTCTTTTATTTAAAATCTTCAACATCGCATACAAAGTGGTAGTTTTCCCGCAGCTGGTGGGGCCAGCGGCTAAAATCATCCCCCAGGGTTTTTCCATATTTTTTTTAATGACCGTTAAATCTCTTGGCCAAAGCCCCAACTCCTTGAGATTGAATCTTCTTGTTTTTTCTGAAAGCAACCTCAAAACTACTTTTTCTCCTTCTTCAATTGGAACCACTGAAACCCTGACATCGACTTTTTCAGCTGGAACTGAAAATGAAAAATGACCGTCCTGGGCGGTCTCGTGGACATCGGTTCGAAGACGAGCCAAAATTTTTATCCGGGAAACTAAAAAGTCGTGCATCTCTTTTGGCAGAGTCAAAATATCATGTAAGACTCCATCAATTCGATATCTTAAAATAGTCTTTTTGGCGTATGGCTCAATATGAATATCTGAAGCCCGATTTTCATAGCCATAATTTAAAACTAAATCGACCATTTTAATCACCGGTAAGGCTCGGCTCTCTATTTCTATTTTCTTAAATTCTTCTAAAGTTTTTCCAATAAGTTCTTCAAACTCCTCCTTTATCTCTTTTTTATAATATTTTAAAGTCCCCAGGATATCAGCGCTGGTAGCAAAATAAGGAATAACCTTTTCTCCGGTTTTTCTTTCAACAAACTCTCGGCTTTCCAAGTCCTCTGGCTGCCGCATTGCCATCTTTAGTCCTTTCTTTGTTCTATCAAAAATAATAATTTCTTGTTTTTTGGCTACCACTTCTGGAACAATAGTTAAGATTTCTCTGTTTATTTTTACTTTTCTTAAATTGATAAAAGGGAAATCAATCTCGTCAGCAATAAGGCTGCCGAGCTCTTCATCAGAAACTAATCCTCTTTCGGTAATTATTTCCTCAAGAAGTTCTCCTCTTTGTTTGGCCTCTTTTTTCGCCAAATTAAAATCTTTTTGACTAACAACACCGGTATCTACTAAAATTTTTTTTAAACTGCTTTCAGTTATTTTCATGGGCTTTATTTTTTCTCGCTTATTTTAACTGCCCAATACTTTATTTTGTGAACCACCTCAAAGAGGCTAACCTCTGGTTTAACTAAATATTCTTGAGCCCCCAAAGAAAGCCCTCTTTGAATATCTGATTCTTGACCAAGATTAGAAAGAATAATCACAGGGATATTTTTGGTTTCTTCGTTTCTTTTCATTTCAATTAAGACATCAAAGCCATTTTTTCTCGGTAAGATTAAATCTAATAAGACTACATCTGGTTTCTCAGAAATAACTTTGTTCAAACCCTCTACTCCATTAGTAGCTTCTATAAATTCAAAACCAGCCAAAGTTAATTTATTCTTATAGATCTTTCTTAAAAAATGATCTTCTTCCATCATCAAGACTTTTTGTTTTTTTTCAGCCATAATTAGGGCTTGGCAATAGGTAAACTAAAATAAAAAGTCATTCCCCGGTCTTTATTTTTCTTGAACCAGATTCTGCCTTTGCTTAATTCAATAATAGCTTTATTAATATAGAGACCAATACCTGAACCTGAAGGGTCAAGCTCCATCGCTTCTTCGGACCGATAAAATTTGGAAAAGATTTTTTTAAACTCATTTTCGGGAACACCGACTCCGTTATCTTTGCAAATAAATAAAACTTTTTTATTCTTTTCTTTTAATGCTATTTCAACCTTTCCTCGGCCCTCTTTATATAGGACCGCATTAGAAATCAGATTTTGGATAACCTGGCGAATTCTAAGGCGGTCGGTCAAAACTTTAGGTAATTTCTCAGGCATTTTAAAACTAATCTCGCAGTTGTTGGCTTCAAACCAGGGAGCAAGATTAATTAAAATTTGGGCGGTTAGCTCTTCTAAAGCGACTGGCTCTAATTTTATGTCAAATCTATTCTCTTCAATTCTGGAAACATCCAAAAGGTTTTCAATAAAACCAGACATTTTTTTAACATTCACCAAAGCATCAGTAAGGTATTCTTTCTGAAGGGGGTTTATTTTTCCGCAATCACCAGCCTTTAAGGCCTCCAAGTACCCTTTTATTACTGAAATCGGAGTTTTTAATTGATGAGCAACAATTGAAACTATATCAGCAGTTTTTGGCTTTTTAAGAAAATTTGTTTTTTTCATCTTTTTTTAGAGATTTAGTCTAAAACTTAAGGTTTTTTTACTAACCACTCTTTAACTTTACTAATCACTTCCGAGAAACTAGTTTCAGCTTTCACTAAGTAATCTTGAGCTCCCAGGGAAAGGCCCCTTTTAACGTCTGCTTCTTGGCCAAGAATAGAGAGAATAATCACGGGAATGTCTTTAGTTTCCGCGTTTCTTCTCATTTCAATTAAAACATCAAAGCCGTTTTTTCTGGGCAAGATTAAGTCCAACAACACTATGTCTGGTTTCAAAGAAATAACCTTGTTTAAGCCCTCAACCCCATTGGTGGCTTCTATAAATTCAAAACCAACTGAAGTTAATTTGTTCCGGTAAAGCTTTAATAAATATTGGTTATCCTCAATCATTAATATTTTAGGCTTCTTTTTGGGCATATCTATTTTTCGTAGATTAATTGAAATCTATGATAACTTAGTTCGGACTCAACCAAAATAAAGAATAAAATACCAAGAATTTCTGTGTTTTTAGTGTGTGTTTTTTATTTTTTTGTCCTTTCAAAAGCGTCTTCAATTTTTTCGATAATCTCGTCGGGAGCAAAATGGGCCTTGATTAAATAATCAACTGCCCCCAACTTCAACCCTTTCTCTACGTCTTCTTTTTGGCCAAGATTAGAAAGAATAATCACTGGAATTGAAGCCAAAACAGGATCGTCTTTCATTTGAGACAAGACCGCAAAGCCGTCAATGCCTGGCAAAATCAAATCAAGTAAAACTAAATTTGGTTTTGTTTCCTTAACCTTTTTAATGCCTTCATTGCCATCTACGGCTTCAGAGACCTCATAACCTTCATCTAAAAGTTTTCGGACAATAAGCTCTCTTAAAAACTTGTCATCTTCGACAATTAAGATTGTCTTTGGCATAAAATTGTCAATTAGTAAGTTTAAAACTTAATTTAAAACCCCCAAAAACATTAGCCGACCTGAATTATTGTATTATAACATTATTTAATATTAACAGGGAATAATCTTCAAATCAAAGCCCTTCTGAAAATTCCCAGCGATGGGCTTTTTTTATGGATTATGTTTTAACAATTTGTTAAAGTTTAATTAGAATTATGTTGTTTAAAGCCCTGAAAATTATCTTTGTCTCTTTAATTTTCTTGGTTTCCGTTTCGTCAGCCCAAGCCTCTAATCCTCTGGATGTAGTCATTAATGAAATAGCT
>JBHIEB010000028.1:0-7575 GCA_046760405.1 Minisyncoccales bacterium | reverse complement strand
AATTGTTTTTTTTCTCGTTGGCAAAGCTCTCCTTCTTGCCCCGAAGGGAGCTTAGCTCTCCTTCTGGGGTGGGGCCTAAAATCGCTTGGTTTAAGGTTCGGCTTTTTAAAACTACAGATTTTTCATCTTCTGTTTGAATTCTTGATAAATTGGTTCATCAGAAATTTTCGAGGCAACCGTCTTTAAAAATATCTGCCATTTTTCATAAACCTCTTTTTTGGTTAATTTGCTTTTTTCGTATTTGTAATAATCGGCGTTATCAAGATGGTCAGCAACAGAAACTATAATCGCCCCACGACCAGCTTTTATTATCCGTTTATAAGTATCCAAATATCTTTCTCTACTGTCAGGAATATTTCTATTATAAGAAGCAGAATCAACCATTTGGGCAACTTTTCTGCCAAAACGATTTTCTATTTTAGCAACCGGAACGCCGGCATCTTCATTAACATCATGTAAGATAGCGGCAATGACGATATCGTTATTATAACCTCTTTTTAAGAGGTCAAAACCCACTCTTAAGGAATGAGCCACTACTGGTTTGGGATTAGAAATTTTCTGATTTCCATGTCTATCCAAGCAGCAATCAATCAAAAACTTAACCGCTTTTTGCAACTGAAATTGTTCTTTTTTAATCCGCTTAATAGATTTCATATTTAGGGCCTAAAATCGCTTGGTTTCTACTTTCAAAATAACCTTATTCTTTGAAAAATTCAAGAAACAAAAAAAACCGCCCATTTGACGATTTTTGATCGGGAAGGCTTCCCAATCATTTTAGGGCCTTGCTTGCGTTGAGCGTACCGAAGGGCCTAAAATTGCTTGGTTTTCTATTTTCAAAATAGCCCTATTTTTTGAAAAATTCAAGCTAAATAAAAAATCGCCGAGGAGGCGATTTCAATTCTGGCGGGCTTGGGTGGTCGCGAAGGAAGGTTAAAACCCCGGGAGCAGGCCCCTGCCGTACTCAGGGGTAAATGAAGGTAGAAAACCTCTCCCTGCCAGACATTCGCTCAGTACGGTTCAAGTGCCACCTTAGCCTTTCGCCATTGGGAATTAGGGGCTAAAAATATATTAACAAATAAATAGAATTATATCAACCAAAGCTCAAAAAAAATCTCGGGCTCAACTTCGGGCTAATCTTGTTCTACCAAAAAATCGCCTTATTTGATTTTCTTTAGTAATTCAAAATATCGCTCTCGACTAATTCCAGCTGCTCTGAGGTTATTTTTAATAACAAAAACGGGTATTTCCTTGTATTTTGGGATAACAACTGGTCTAGAAATACCCGGTTTAGTATAAATAAGATGGTCCCCTTTTGCTCTTTCGAATTTGAAACCTTCTAACTCAAATGCCTTCACCAATTTTCTATAATGAATCGGAGTAATTTTGGTCATCAAAAATTAAGGAATGGATATTTTCTCTCTTCCTAAAGAAATCCATTCGGGAGCTTTCCATTTTCTTTGACCTTCTCTCACGAAGCCACTTTCTTTTAAGATTTCTTTTAAGGTTCCTATTTTCTTAGCTGTCTCTAAAAAAGCTTCTACTGCCTCCAAAAGATTTTTTTTAGCTTCTTCAACACTCTTTCCGCAGCTGGAGATATCTAACTCCGGGCAGTATGAAACATACATTTTTCCTTCTTTCCAGATTTGAGTAGTAAAATTTATTTCCATATAGTTAATATTACTAATTAAAAATCAAAAAGTCAAATATTCTCCTTCTTGCCCCGAAGGGAGCTTAGCTCTCCTTCTGGGGTGGGTATTTCGAAGCCTAAAATCGTTTGGTTTAACCTCGGCTATACCAACTATCTTCTTCTGATATTTTTGTCGGATAGAAATCAAGTTGCTCTGGCGGAATATTTAATTTAGAAGCGCCATATTCGCGCGCTTCCTGCCAGGTTGATTGGTCTAAAGGATTAAGATAAAAAACTTTTTTCTTGAAAATTACAATTAAAGTTTTCCCCTCGTCGTAAATATGGAAATAATAAGGTTTATCAGCTACCATCGCTTCTTGAATTTCTTTTATGGCTTTCTCTATCGGTTCGGAGATCTCAACAATATGTAAATGCCAGTTTTGTTTTGGCGAAAATTTTGTTCTCAGAATTTTATAATTTTCTAAAACCTTAGGGTTTTTTAAACTCTCTTCAATAATTATTGAGTGGTACATTTTACTGATTCTCCTTTGGGGCCTAAAATTGATTGGTTTCTACTTTCAAAATAACCCTATTCTTTGAAAAATTCAAGAAATAAAAAATCGCCCTTCGGCGATTTTTTTATTAATCTAATGATGACTATTTAGAAATGGATAGGTTACTTCGTCTAATCTTTATCTCGCTTTCTTTTATAATCTCAAATATTATATCTCTTATCACCTTTTCAATTCGATTTGAATGTTGCCTCAATGCTTTATAAGGAAAGGAATAACTTAATTTGGTGGCATGGATTTTATTCCTAATATAGGTTACTAAGCTTCTTGCAGATTTTGGGTTTCTGCGTTCTTTAATGAAGGACATTTTTATTTTTCGTTTTCTGATAAGTTCATCGACCTTTTCTTTTTCATCTCTCGCAAAACACTCCAGAAGCCTATAGTACATAAGAAATCTCAATGCCTTGTTATTCTCGTTTTTTATTTGGTTATAAGCTCCCAATATATCAATGATTTTTAAGTCAATCGGTTTTTTGAATAAAATTTTAATCTCTTTAGTCCCGCCTGTTTTCAATAAAGACGGTTTAATTCTTTTGGGATTACCGTAATGTATATCTTCAATCTTAATGGGAATATTAAATTGAAAGGAGATTATATTGATTATACCTTCTAAATAAGACTCAATAAATTTTTTTATAAAAAATTCATTTTTTAGTTCTAAGCCTGTAGTTTCTTGAATCTCTAATAGTACCAAAAGGCTATCTCCCTTTAAAAGAATATAACAATCATCAAAAAAACCATGTATATCTTTGAAATGGATAGGAAATTTATCTTTATTTTTTTTGATCTCTTTAGTAGTTTTAAGTTCGACTGTCCACTTCACGATCTTTATTGATTAGTCCTTTTTTAAATGCTTTATCTAAAATTACCCAGCGATGGGCTTCTTACGTAATCTTAAAAACACAAATTAAATTTGTGTTTTAATTTTTTTGTATAACGATTTCGAAATCTGCTTTATCAAATAAGTTTTTTTGATCTATGCCAACTTTTTCTTTTATAATTGGTAGGAACTTAGAGTTAATCTCTATGCCAACTGAATTTCTATTTAATTTACGCGCAGCAAGTATAGTCGTCCCACTGCCCAAGAATGGATCTAAAACAGTATCACCCACAAAAGAGAACATTTTTATCAATCGCCGAGGTAGCTCTTCAGGAAACATAGCAATATGACTGTTTTGTCTCTCTCCAGTAAATCTCCAGTGACCCTGAAAATATCTTCCCCATTCTTTCTTTGTTAATTCGGAAAGTCTTTTAATCTTTGGAGATGTTTTTGGAGCTTTTCCAAGTTTTTTGAAAATAAGAATAAATTCGTAATCAATTGAAACCATACCGTTGCGAGGGTATGGATAAGAGCCCATTACGGAAGCTCCTCCCGTAGTATTAGTAGTTGTTCTCTTCTGCCATATTATTGCTCCCATATAGTCCATTTTAAGTTTCTCACGACAATGCCTTATGATATCTTCTCTGATTGGTATAATTCTATAACGACCGTAATGAATAGCTCTCAAGAATTGATCTCCAATGTTAATACACATTCTGCATCCTTTATGTAAAACCCTATCACACTCCTCCCACACTTTATTTAATTTACTTATATAACTCTCATAGGTATCGTTATATCCTATTTGCTCTGGAATGCCATAATCCTTTATTTGCCAGTAGGGGGGCGAAGTGATAATTAAGTGAACAGACTCATTGGGTATAATTCTCATATCTTGAGCATCACCTACAATAATTTTATGATAAGTCTTCATAGTTTTTTCAAAATTCACTAATGTCAATTATAAGGTCAGAGTTTTTTTTCTCATAGTAAATAATTTTGGCATCTATTTTCTCTGTTAGCTCTTTTTTTAATTTGTATGTTACAGGTTTCACGGAAACGGGAGCCTCACCGATAATCCCGTCTATCCCTCTTGCTTCTTCTCCTGGTGTAGCAGGGCGGTAATCTCCCTTTACAAGTTCTGCAACTTTTTTAATAATAACTTCTTGAAAACGCAGCCCCGTATAAGTTTTATCTAAAGTTAAGTCTTCAACCCATTTTATTATTATTTCATCGTCAATCGAATCTAAGGCTTCTTTAAATTTCTTTATCATTTCACTAATTTTCTCTTTTGCATTATCGATAGCTCTAGGATGTTTCCTTTTATACCACTCCACCCACCCTTCGTAGGTTTTCTCAGGGCACTCTTTCATAAGTTCTGTTAATTGACCAACAACACGAGGAGTCGTTCCTTTTGAATATCTATTAGCAAGATTTAATAACGGCGCCACATATTTTGGAAAATTTTTCTTATCTCCGATAAGCTCCTCGGCTATTTCTTTGTTGCTTATTTTTATTATATTTTTTTCGTTTTTATTTGCCATATTTTTATTATAACTTATTCTTAATTCTCAGTCTCGTTTTTTATCAATTTTCTTATTTCCCCTCCTTATTCGAGTTCTCCTTTTAAAATTTTTTCAAATCCCAGACCCTTTAAGACTATTCTTTTATACTCTTTTAAAAAAGGGTACTTTCGATTCAAGAAGAAATATCTTTCTTTGCCCCGAAACTCATCAGAAAGTATCCCTTCTTTTTTAAGCTCGAGAAGTTTTTTATAGACATTAGAAGGATCTTCTTTTATCAATTTGGCCAATTCATTAACATAAAATCTTTCCTTTTCATTTAGAAAGAATAAATTGAGAATCTTTTGGGTTATTTTTGAGCGTAAAGAAATCATATGGTTGATTATTACCATAATTATAGTAAATTCTCACAAAAAAGCAAATGTTTGGGTTAAATTAATTTTTTCTCCTTAAAACTAAAAGTTTTGGTTAAATTAAATTTTACCTATAAGCGGCACCGCGGTGGTCAATTCTAAGCACCCGAATTATCAATTTCTTTTTATCGATTTGATAAATAACCCGATAAGGATGGATATGGAGAGAATATTTTCCCTTATATTCACCCAAAAGTGGTTCACCCAGATAAGGATCATTCCGTAATCTAACCAGAGCCGCCAGAATCCGGTCACGAAAATGTTTTGGAATTCTCCTCAAACTCTTCCGGGCTTTATTTCTTACGCGAACGCGATATATATTTCTTCTTTGGGGCATCTTTTACTATATAACCCTCTTCTTTTAAAATCTCTTCCAAAGGAGTATAACGACCAGCCTTGAAATCTTTCTCAGCCTCTTTTAGGTCTCTAACTATCTCGGGATTACTCATAATCTCAATAGTCTCAAGCCAACTATCATATTCATCGAATGATAGAATCACTGCGTTGGGTTTTCCATCAAGGGTAATGGTATAAACCCTGTTTGGCTTTTTAACTTCCTTTAGAATCTTAAAGAATTTTTTTCTTGCCTCAGTTGCGGGCAAGATTGTTTTGATCTGTTTAGCCATTCGTTTTTTAATTTTATTTTATTTTTTTCTATTCGACCTCCTACGTCCATTATAATGTACACATTAACTTGTGTCAAGAAGAAACCCCTCGCCGCGAAGCGGCGAGGGGTAAAATTAAAAATGGTTAATTGGCATAAAATTTTTTAAATTAATTCTTTTTGTTTTCTTACTTTGTCAATTTTCTTTTTAATAAGTTTTAGAAATTGTTTAGCATTTCTAATGGCATTTTGAGCTTCGGTATGAGAAATAGTCAAACCGGTTCCATATATTAAATAATTCCTTTTCTGTTTCATTTTTTTAAATTTTCCAATTAAGATTTTAAAATCAGCACCTAAAAATAGTTCGCAAAACCTTATGGTAATTACATGAGAGCCAACTGCCCGAGGTCTATATCCCAAAGAGAATATTAAGGCTCGGCCAGCCAAAAGCATTGAATCGTAAGCCTCTTTAAAAGCGGATTCCTTAAGGTCTTTGATGATTAAGACTTCTGCCGCTTTTAAAGATTCATGGGCTTTAGCTAAAATGTTATCAACCTCTCGAAAACTGACTTTCTTTTTCTGAAGGCTACCGTCTTTTAATAATTTTTTCCAGCTCATTTTGATTGCCGATTATAAACAGTTTAGGACCGGCCACAATTTCTTCAAGAAAAACTTCTTTTTTCTTTAATCCTTTTTTGAAATCTTCTGAAGAAAAAATATTATAATTTATCTCTCTTTTAAGTTTCTCTTCAGTAGAAGAAATTTTAGATATTAAAACATCTTCGTCGGGATTACCAATTATCATTAAATCAATGTCAGAAAAAGAATCTTCTCTTCCTTTAGCAAATGAGCCAAAAATAAAAGCAATTTCTATATTTTTAACCTCTTTTAATATTTCTCTTAATCTTCCCTCAACTCCAACAGTTTTGAAAAAAATACTTTTCAATTCTTTATAGAGCGGGTGATTTTTATTTAACTTAAAAAAGCGGCTCTTGGCTCGGTACTCGCTAATTAAAATGCCGCTTTCAACTAATTTATTTATATCTCTTTGAAAAACACCAGGTTCTTTACCAATTATTCTTCCAAGCTCTCTTAAATAATAAGATTTTTCAGTATCATTAAAAAAGAGTTCAAGAATTAAAGTTTGATTTTTAGTAAACCTTAGTGCCATATTGATTGTTTATTATCTGCATACAATTGTATGCTATTAACATACAACTGTCAAGGGCTAAATTAGCTTTCTCTTCTTAAAACTAAAAGTTTTACTTTTAGTAATAATGATGTGATCTAAAACATCAATCCCCATTATTTTGCCAGCTTCAATGATTCTCTTGGTGATTTCTAAGTCGGCTTCAGAGGGTTCAGCGTCGCCTGAGGGGTGATTATGAACTAAAATCACTGAAGCAGCGTTCTCCCGAAGGGCGTGCTCAAAGATTTCCCGAGGATGAGCAATATTGGCATTAAGAGTGCCAACAAAAAGATGTTTTTTATGAACCATCTCATTGCGGGCATTGAGATAAAAAGCGGCTAAATGCTCTCGCGTTTTATTGCGCAAATAACTACATTGGGCGATTACATCTTTCACCGAATGAATCGTTGGCAAAGTCTCCTCCCCCATCTTTAAAGCTCTTTTGACTAATTCTGAAGCGGCTAAAATTGTGCAGGCTTTAGCCGGACCTATTCCTTTGGCTTTCATTAAATCCTCATAGCTTAATCCTAATAATCTTTTTTTAGAGTGTTTATTCAAAATCTGTTTTGCGGTCTGAATTGCACTTTTTCCTTCCCGGCCGGTTCGAAGCAAAATCGCCAAAAGCTCTTCGTCTTTTAAATTTTGAGCGCCTCTTGAGATTAACTTTTCCCTCGGCCTTTCAATTTTTGGTAATTCTCTTATTTTCACTTTATTTCAATTTAACTTGCCCCTTATTCCCTGTCAAATTTTGTCGTTTTTTGTTAGAAAAACTCTGTCCAGGTTCAGATACATATGATACATCCTAGGTCTGTAAGATGATAACATCT
>JBHIEB010000027.1:0-7614 GCA_046760405.1 Minisyncoccales bacterium | reverse complement strand
CGGGAATGGCCGGGCTTTTGGTTGGTGGTGCTTCCTTAAAGGCCAAAGAATTTATTGACCTAATAAAAGAAATTTCCAAGCTTAAAAAATAACGGAGGTCGGACCTCCAATTAGTTGACTTTTTTCGGATATTTTGCTATCTTAAAGTAATGATGAAAAATTTTTTAGACGGTAATTTTTTTAACCCCAGCCGGGGAAATCTCAAGCTAAATCAAGTGATTGATGAAGTTTTGAGTTACATAACTGAGAAGCCAGAAAAATTTTATGACATTATTGTTGGCTGCGATTCTTCTTCCGGTCAAGAGCCCCATTTCCCGGTGGCAGTGGTTATTTTAAGAAAAGGGGAAGGAGGGAGATTTTTCCTTAAGAAGATTGGCTACAAGAATAGGAAATTTTACAATTGGCATCAGAGAGTCTTAGAAGAAGTTTTATTATCTTGCCAGTTAGCCCTGTTTTTGCGGGAGGATTTAAATAAAAAGATAGAAGGTTGTGATTCATCTAACTCCCTTAATTATCAATTCCGCTATATCCACGCTGACATTGGCGAAAATGGCCAGACCAAAGATATGATAAAAGAAGTGACTGGCCTTATTCGGGGAAACGGCTTTGAGCCGAAAATAAAGCCCGAAGCCTACGTTGCTTCAACCGTGGCTGACCGTTATGCTTAGTCGTCTCCCATTTTTTAATCGTTTAATTTTAACTCCAAGGAAAATATTGACGAGCTCAAAAGAGCTTTGCCAGAAATTTTTGAATTTTTTTGAAAAAAAAGGGGACACAGGATTGTCCCTTTTTACCCCGCATAGAACTTGTTCTTATGCGGGGCTTCTTCGCTCTCACTTATGGATTCCTCTATATTAAGAAAAAAATTTCTAGATTTTTTTGAAAAGCGCGGGCATACTATTGTTCCTTCGAGCTCGCTTTTGCCTACTGACTCCAGTGTTCTGTTAACTACTGCCGGAGTGCAACAGTTTACACCTTATTATTTAGGTGAGAAATCTCCTTTTGGTCCAAATGTTACTTCCTGCCAAAAATGTTTCCGAACTACAGATATAGAAGAGATTGGAGATGAAAAACATTTAACCTTTTTTGAGATGCTGGGCAATTTTTCTTTTGGCGGTTATTTCAAAGAAAAAGCAATAAGTTTGGCCCTTGAGTTTTTGACTGAAGTTTGCAAGTTTAAAATTGAAGATTTAAGGTTTAGCTACTTTAAGGGAGATAAAAATGTTCCAGAAGATCTTGAAACTAAAAAAATATTGTTAAAATTAGGAATTCCTGAAGAAAGAATTTATGGTTTTAGTAGAGAAGATAATTTTTGGGGGCCGGCAGGCTTGGAAGGACCTTGTGGTCCTACGGCCGA
This sequence comes from Minisyncoccales bacterium, assembly GCA_046760405.1. Classification (GTDB taxonomy): domain Bacteria; phylum Patescibacteriota; class Minisyncoccia; order Minisyncoccales; family JANBVM01; genus JBHIEB01. The sequence continues at coordinate 6,257 of JBHIEB010000027.1, read as the reverse complement.
GATTCACTATGAATTAAGAAAAGGACCTTGTGAGAAAGGTGAAGATTGTGACCCAAACTGTGAATGTGGTAGGTTTGTTGAGCTTTGGAATTTAGTTTTTAACGAATACAATCAGGACCAAGATAAAAAATTAATCCCTTTGAAACAAAAAGGAGTTGACACTGGCCTGGGACTTGAGAGGGTAGTAATGGTTTGTCAGGAAAAACCCTCGGTTTTTGAAACAGATTTGTTTGAGCCCATTATAAAAGAAATTGAAAAATTAACGAGAAATGTTCTCGTTAATATTGATTTATTGAAGGCTAAAAGGATTATTACTGACCACATTAAAGGTTCTGTCTTTTTGGCAGCTGAAGGAGTTCTTCCATCAAATGTAGAGCAGGGATATATTTTGCGGCGGATTTTAAGAAGAGCAATCAGATTCGGAAAACTACTTAATTTGCCAAAAGATTTCTTAATTCCCTTAGCTCAAAAAGTAATTAAAATCTACCAAGATGTCTATCCGGAAGTAAAATCCAAAGAAACTGACATCTTGACTGTAATTCAGAACGAGGAAGAAAAATTTGAAAAAACTTTGGAGAGGGGCTTGAAGCAATTTGAAAAAATTTCCGCCAAAGGAAACATTTCAGGAATTGATGCCTTCCATCTTTATGATACCTATGGCTTTCCTTTGGAATTAACAGAAGAGTTGGCTAAAGAAAAAGGGATAAGCGTTGATAAAAAGGGCTTTAAATTTGCTTTTAAAAAGCATCAAGAAATTTCCAGGGCCGGAGTAGAAAAAAAATTTGGTGGAATAGGAAGAGAAGTTGGTGTTGAGGCAATAAGACTTCATACGGCTACCCATTTACTCCACCAAGCCTTAAGAGAAATTTTGGGAAAGCATGTTAAACAAATGGGTTCAGATATTACTCCTCAAAGATTACGATTTGATTTTTCTCATCCCGAAAAATTAATGGTTGAGCACATTAAAAGAGTTGAGGATTTGGTTAATCAAAAAATAAAAGAGGATTTAGAAGTTAAAAAAGAAGAGATGTTATACCAAGAAGCGATAGATTCAGGAGCTTTAGCTTTCTTTAGAGAGAAATATCCAGAAAAAGTGATTGTTTATTCGATTTATAATCCTTCGGATCCCTCAGGACAAGTTTTCTCAAAAGAAATTTGTGCTGGCCCCCATGTTAGGAAGACTGGTGAGTTGGGTAGTTTTAAAATTATAAAAGAGGAATCTGCTGGCGCCGGAGCGAGAAGAATCCGAGCAATTTTAAAATAAATTATTTTTTGATAAACTATTATTAGGCGCTTCCTGGCCCAGCCTATAAATTATGGGCTGGGTCGCGTGCCGCGACCTGACTTTGTATTACCACTATGGCAAAGAAAATATTTGATATTTTACCTCCAGAAAAATTGGAGAAAAAAGAAAAACTTCCAAAGAAAGAGAGATTCGAATATAAAATTTCTCCACCCAAAATTCAATTGAAGAAGGCTCTAATTTTTATTCCTTTAATTCTAATATTTGCCATTGCTTTTTCTTTTAAAATATCAAAAGTGGAAATTAAAATTTGGCCAGAAACTGAAACCGTTGCTTTCAAAACAGAATTAACTGTAGATGAGAAAATTGAAAATTCCGATTTTAAAAATGGAGTTATTCCAGGAGAAATTTTTGAAGAGAAAAAAACTGTTTCTGATGAATTTTCATCTTCTGGTAAAGCCTTAAAGAAAGCCGAAGGCGTAATTCGCCTTTACAATGCCTATACTACCAATTTTGAAGTTTGGTTAGCCGGGACCAGATTTGTCTCAACCGATGGAAAATTATTTAAGTCAAAAGATAAAATACGTGTTCCAGGGGCTGGGATTAAAAATGGAAAAATTGATCCAAGTTATGTTGATGTCCCGGTGATTGCTGCTCAAGGAGGGGCAGATTATAATATTGACCCTTCCCATTTTTCTATTGTTGCTTATCGGGGGACACCAAGATACACCAAATTTTATGGAGAATCTTTTGAACCAATGACTGGAGGAGGCCAAGCGCTTCAGGCTACAAAAGAGGATTTAGAGAGAGCCGAAGATATGTTAACAGAGAAAGCAAAGATAGAAGTTCTGGCTGCTTTGGAGAGTAAAATTCCAGCCGAATTTGTTTTTTTGAAAGATGCTTCAGAGACAGAAATTTTAGAAAAGTCTTCTTTGGCTCAACCAGGAGCAGAAATAAAAAAATTTAATTTCCAGGTCAGAGTTAAATCTACTACTATTGCTTTTAAAAAAGAGGAAACTGAGAATTTTGCTGAGCAATTTATTCTTTCTCAAATTCCCGAAGGCAAATTGCTTTACCGAGAGAGCCTAAAAATAAATTATTCTCCAGAAATTGTTAATTTTGAATTGGGCAGACTTTCGCTTTCTTTGGATTTTTCAGCTAAAATTTATCCCGAGATTGATTTACAATCTTTAGAAAAAGGGTTGATTGGGAGATCTTTAGCCGAAACAAAAATCTTTTTGGAAAATCAACCCCAGATTATTCGGACCGAAGTCCGCTTTTGGCCATTTTGGGTGAAAAGCGTTCCTAAAGACCTGGAGAAAATTGAGATTAAATACCCTTTAGTTGATGCTTCGATATAGACCCAGCATTAATCCTGAGCCTGCTTGCGGTGAGCTTGTCGAATCCGTCGAAGGAACTTGTCCTGAGCTTGTTGAAGGATTGACTAAATTAAAAAAATTTGATACATTAAATAATTGCCCGTGAATAAAAAGAAAAAGAAATTGAGAAAATTTGGAGTAGTTTTAGAAGCTTTACCCAATGCTTACTTCCGGGTAAAACTAGATGACGGAAAGGAAGTCTTATGTCATCTTGCCGGAAAATTAAGAATTTATCGGATTAAGGTTTTACCTGGAGATAAGGTAACTATAGAAATGAGCCCCTACGACGATAAAAGGGGAAGAATAGTATATCGTGGAAGATAACCCTACGAATTACGAATTAGTACGAATATACTAACCCTACGAATTACGAATTCTTACGAATGTACGAATAAAATATTCGTAGCCGATTGCCCAAATTCGTAAATTCGTATCTGGCAATCGGAATATTCGTAGCCGAAAGCGCAGATTCGTAAATTCGTATATCGCTTTCGGTATGAAGGTTCGATCATCGGTTAAAAAAATTTGCAAGCATTGTAAAGTTGTTCGGAGAAAAGGACGAGTTTATATCATTTGTAAAAAAAACCCAAAACATAAACAAAGACAAGGATGAAATTGACGAATAATGCGAATGTCCTTCGGACTGCGAATTATTCGTAAAATTTGTAGGCGAAGCCATTCGCAAAATTCGCTAAGCTAAATGCCACGGATAATCGGGGTTAATATACCCGAAAACAAACAAATAGAAATAGCTTTGACCTACATCTATGGAATAGGTCTTTCTTTGGCTAGGGAAATTCTGGCTGAAGCTAAAATAAATCCTTCCACCCGAGCCAAGGAGCTTGAGCCAGATGAAATTAACCGTTTAAAAGAAACAATCGAAAGAAAATATAAAGTTGAGGGGGGATTAAGGAGAGAAGTAATGATGGCGATTAAAAGATTGAAAGATATCGGAACTTGGCGGGGGACGCGCCATATCAAAGGTTTGCCAGTTAGAGGGCAAAGAACAAGGACAAACAGTAGGACAGTCAGAGGGAATGTTAGAAGAACAGTGGGTTCAGGAAGAAAACCACCCCCAGCACCTAAGTAAGCGCTTCGCTAAAACAAAAAATAAAAAACAAAAAATAAAAAACAAATATTAAAAATGCAAAAATTTTTAAACTTGAAAAGCTAATCTGAAATCTTTATGTTTTTGTGTTTGTGTTTTTAGTATTTTATTTTTAATATTTAATTTTAACTGAGCCCGAAAGGGCGAAGAAGTATGGGTAAAAAACGTGTCATTAAAAAAACTAAAGAAGAGTTGCTAAAAGAAAAAGAAAAAATAGAGACAGCGACCAAAAAAGGAATTAGAATAAAGGTCGCTAAAAAAATTAAAGAGGCTAAAATTTATATTTTTTCTTCTTATAATAATACAATCTTAACCTTGACTGATCTTCAGGGAAATGTTTTATATTGGACTTCAGCAGGTAGAATTGGTTTCAAGGGAACAAAAAAAGGCACCCCCTTTGCTGCCTCAAGAGCGGCTGAAGTAATGGTTCAGGCAGTAAAGAAATTGGGGATTGAAAAATTCCAAGTTTTAGTTAAGGGAATTGGTTCAGGTCGAGAGTCGGCAATTAGATCTTTGGCTGCCCGATACTTGGATATAATTTCGATAAAAGATGTTACTCCTATACCCCATAACGGTTGTAGGCCCAAAAAACCAAGAAGAGTTTAAATGTTTCTATGGTTAAATGGTTACATGGTTACATTGTTAAAGTGGATAGCCATTTAGCCATTTAGCCATTTAGCCATTCCGTGACAGATACAAGATGTAAAATATGTCGTCGGCTTGGGGTAAAGCTTTTTTTAAAAGGTGAGCGTTGTCTTTTACCAAAATGTGCAATGATTAAAAGACCTTATCCTCCCGGGCAGAAAAGAAAAAGGGGAAGGAGGGGTTCCCTTTCCGAATACGGAAAGGAATTAAAAGAAAAACAAAAATTAAAAAATTGGTATAATTTAGGGGAGAGACAGTTCAAGAATTGTGTAAAGAAAGTATTAGAAAAAAGAGGGAAGGTAGAAGATGCCCCGGCTTTACTGATTAAGGCTTTGGAATCTCGTTTGGATAATGTAGTTTTTAGATTAGGTTTCGCTTCCTCGAGGGCTCAGGCAAGACAATTAGTTTCCCACGGCTTCTTTTTAGTCAATGGAAAACCAATAAATTTTCCTTCCCATCAGTTAAAAAAAGGGGATGTTATTTATCTAAAACCTCAAAAAATTAAAAAAGGCATTTTCAAAAACCTTAAAAGTTCGATAAAAAAACATAAAACTCCAAGCTGGCTTGAACTAAATGTCGAAAAATTAGAGGGGAAAATAATTGAGGCACCTAGTTTGGAAGAGGTGGCCCCACCAGTGGACATACCAACTATATTTGAGTTTTATTCGAGATAATTCCCTACGAATTACCTGTCCGCCATCAGCTTCGCCCCTGCCTGCCTTCGAGTTGCCGAAAGCAAGTCGGGCAGGTCAGGCGAATGGCCCGCCCGCCTTTGACTGAGCCAAAGGCGATGTCGGGCGCAACAGGCGGGCGAATTTATACGAATCTACGAATAAATTATTACTTGATTTTTGAAATTCGTATATTCGTATTGATTTGTAATTCGTAGAGCGATATGATTTCTTTACCTCTCAAACCAAAAATTATTAAAAAAGAAAAAAATAAAACTATCTTTGAAATAGAGGCTCTTTACCCAGGTTACGGAGTAACAGTGGGAAACTCTTTGAGAAGGGTTTTGCTTTCCTCTCTGGAAGGAGCAGCAGTAACTCAAATGAAAATTAAGAATATTTCCCATGAACTTTCAACTATTCCTGGAGTTTTAGAAGATGTTATTACTATTATGCTCAATTTAAAACAATTGAGATTTAGAATTTTCACAGAAGAGCCACAAAAAGCAACCTTAAAGGTTAAGGGCGAGAAGAAGGTAAAAGGCTCGGATTTTGAATTACCAAGTCAATTGGAGCTAATTAATAAAAGGTGCCATATCGCCACCTTAACTGACAAGAAAGCGGAATTAGAAATAGAAATTCAAGTGGAAAGAGGAATAGGGTATTTACCACGAGAAGCTAGGGGAAAAGAGAAATTAGAAATTGGAACGATCCCCTTAGATGCTATCTTCACGCCGGTAAAAAGAGTAGCTTTCAAAGTAGAAAATATGAGGGTAGGGAAGAGAACAGATTTTGATAGGTTGTTTTTGGAAGTTGAAACTGATGGAACAATCTCGTCCCAAGAAGCATTTTCTCAGGCTTCAGAGATTTTAGTAAATCACTTTGATTTGCTTTATCAAAGTTTAAGAAAAGAACCCTCCATCGCCAAGGCTACGGAGGGCAAGGAAAAAGTTCGAAAGAAAAAAAAGAAAGAGAAAAAAAAGCCAATTAAAAAAACAGAGAAAAAAAAGGAAGTTAAAAAACATGCGAAAACGTAAGCGCGGACGAAAATTAAGCCGGAAAAGAGGTCAAAGAAGGGCCCTTTTGAAATCTTTAGCGAGAGAGCTTTTTTTAAGAGAAAAAATTAAGACTACCGAAGCCAAAGCCAAGGAAGCTTCTAGTTTCATTGAAAAACAAATTAGCCGGGCTAAAGTTGGTAATTTGAGTTCTAGAAG
>JBHIEB010000026.1:0-7627 GCA_046760405.1 Minisyncoccales bacterium | reverse complement strand
TGGCGAGCAAAGGTCGAAGATTGAAATAAAAAAACATACTATGTCTAAAAAATTTTTTATTGTTTTGGGAACAATAATAATAATAGGGGTAGGAGTGGTTTGGTGGCAGTCCAAAATGATGAGAGAAAGACCCCTGATACCTGAGAAAGTGGTTAAAATCGGAATGATAGGACCATTGACTGGAGGGGCGGCTAAATATGGAGTGGAGGCTCGGAACGGCGCTCAACTTGCCATTTCCCATCTCAATCAGAGGCAGGATCGGTATCGATATGAGTTAATTAGTGCTGATTCTGAAGCCGACCCCGATGTAGCCAAGAGAAAAGCTCAGGACTTAGCTCTGAATAAAGAAATTTTAGCGGTGGTCGGGCCCATTATCAGTCCGAGCGTAATTTCTGCCAATGAAGTTTTTCAAAAAGAGAAACTATCAGCAGTAAGTCCTTCGGCCACCAGCCCCAAGATATCTCTCTTGGGAGATTTCGTTTTTCGAGTATGCCCTTCTGATACTTATCAAGGCAAAGCTTTGGCTGAATTTATAGTTCAGGATTTGGGTTTCCAGAGAATAGCTATATTTTGGGACCTGGAAAACGCCTCTTATTCTGGCGAATTGGCTGATTCCTTTAGCCAGAGGGCAGAGCAACTGGAAGCTACCATCACTGAACGAATTAGCTATCGAGCTGGCCAGAAAGAATTCACTTCCTCTCTCCAGGAGCTTCAAGCTACAGAACCCGAAGCTTTGTTTATCCCTGGTTATTACACTGAGGCCGCTTTAATTGCCCAGCAAACCCGGGCTATGGGTTGGGGAATTCCCATTATCGGAGGAGATGGTTTTCATGCTCCTGACTTAATTGAAATTGGAGGCAAAGCAGTAGATGGAGTAAGGTTTACTTCATTTTTTTCAGCTGATGATCCAGCTTCTATTGTCCAAGACTTTGTCTCAGCTTATCAAGCTCGATATGGGAAGAAACCGGGATGGCTTGCTGCCCATGGCTACGATGCCCTGAATGTTATTGCCCAGGCCATAGAGAAAGAAGGTCTTTTAAGAGGAAGAATTCAAAAAGGTTTATCTGAAATTAAGGAATTTAGCGGAGTAACCGGAGTCATCAGTTTTGACGAAAATGGAGATGTGATAAAAGATATTTTGAAAATGGAGGTAAAAGAGGGGGAGTTTCAGGTGTGGGCTTTATAATTAAATGAATCCATGAAACTTTTCTTCCGTCCAACCAAAGAAATGGTTTTTATTATCGCCATCGCAGTTTTACCGGTGTCTATTTTTGGATTTATTGCCGTTAATCGAAGTGTAGAAGTGGCTCAAAAAGTAGCTGAGGAAGAAGATAGAATTATTGCCGCTAATTTCGCCAATCAAACTCAACTTTATTTAATCAGGGCTCAGGATATGATTAACTCTTTGGCTGACCTTTCTTTTGAGAATATTAACGAAGATAATTTAAAGGCCATTTATGAAAACAACAATTTTCAGGAGATGCCCATATTTGAATCCTTAGCTCTGGTAGACGAAGAAGGGAGATTAAGGATTATTTATCCTCCAAAAAAGGAATTACTTGGTTTGGACTACTCCCGGCGGCCTTTTTTTGATTTTGTTAAGAGAGAAAATAAATTATTTTTCTCCCGAGTAGGATTTTCTCCGGTTACCGAGCAGCCAGTGATTGAAATTGCCGCCCCTATTTTTAAAAAGGATCAAGAGAAGGCTCTGGCCGGTGTTCTAGTGGGATCAATCAGGCTTCAAGGTCTTTCCTCTCTGGTTAAAGAGTTTGGTCTTGAGCGGAGAACCGGGCAGGCTTTTTTGATAGGCCAATTTGGAGAAATTATTGCTCATCCCGATTATCGTTTAGTCAGGGAGCAAGAAAATATTGCCAATATCTATTCTGGCTTTGTCGCCACTCTCCAGGAGATCACCGGAGAAAAGGGTACACTTCGATATCGGAACCTTCAGGGTATTGAGTATTTAGTTAGTTTTCAGACCATTTCTCCTACCGGCTGGATACTGATAACCCAACAAGAAATTAAGGAAGTTTTAGCTATTCCCCGCCAGCTGGGTCGCTTTTTGTCAATTGCCCTGGTTATAACTTTCTTTGGAGCTGGAATAATCAGTCACCGAATTGCTTCTTACGTTGCTCAACTTGAGAAAGAGCGAAAGAAGACCAGAGAGGAAAGATTAAGAGAGCTGGAAGAGATTAAAGCTACTCTGGAGATAAAAGTTAAAGCGAGAACTGAAGAATTAGAAGAGCTCGTCGCCAGTCTTGATGAACAAGTCAGACAGAGAACAAAAGAACTCCAAGAAAAAATAGAAGAATTAGAAAAATTCCGTAAATTTGCTGTAGGTCGAGAACTTAAGATGGTAGAGTTAAAAGAGGAAATAAAGAGGTTAGAGGAGGGATCAGAAAAGAAAAGAGGAGGCAAGGGAACAAATTCGATAAAAGAAAAGACCTAAAAACTAAGTTTTTAAGCAAAATAGAAAGAGAAAACAAAACGGAAATAGATAAAATATGAGCCAGGAACTTACCCAAGAAGCCGCCAAAAAATTAATGAAAATTAAAGGGGAGGCAAGAGGGGTGGTTTTCAAAACTGATGGAGAATATATTTTAAAAGAAAAAAGGGAAAAAGGCCTTAAGAGATTAGAAGAGGAATTAGAAAAATTAGGTTACCCTATTAAATACAAAGAAATTAAGACTATGATCTTTTATCCAGTAGGGTTAAGAGCCCTTTCTCTGTTAGCGATTAAGAAAGTTTTTAACTTTGATGAAGAAAAAATTAAGGAAATGGGAAGGTTTGCCACTAAGGTTTCCTTTATTGTTAAACTTTTCATGAGGCATTTTGTTTCTCTTCAAAGAGTTTTTTCCAGGGAGGCTCCAAAGCTCTGGAAAAAGCACTGGACTGTTGGCAAATTAGATTCAATTGAATTAAATGAAGAAAAAAAATACGCTATTTTGGGAGTAAGAGGTTTTAATCTCCACCCTCTTTATTGTTATTATTTGAGCGGTTATTTTTCTGGAATTCTCCAAATGACAGTAAGAAGTCCTAAAATAACCTGTGAAGAAACTAAATGTGCTTTTCGGGGCGATGAATATCATGAATATTTATTAAAATGGGAATAAAAAAATATAAAAAGGTTAAATAGATATTTTTCTTTAATGGCAGGAGAATTTACTAAAGAAACTGTTCGAAAACTGATGGAAATCGAGGGTGAGGTTAGGGGTGCAGTTTTGAAGCTTGATGGTGAATATGTCTTGAGAGAAAAAGGGAAAGAAGGTTTGAAAAAATTGGAATCAGAATTGGACAAGATGGGCTCTCCAATAGAATATGAAAAGATAAAGGTAATGGATTTTTATCCAATAGGTTTGAGAATTATTTCTTTGTTGGCAATAAAAGAGATTTTTGGTCTTTCTGATGAGAGAATTAAAGAGATGGGAGCTGAAGCTCCAAAATCTTCCCTAATCATTAAACTTTTTATGAAATATTTTGCTTCGCCTTCCCTGACGGTAAAGCAAGCTCCTTTAATGTGGGAAAAACACTACACAAGAGGGAAATTGGCAGTGACTGAGTTTGATGTGAAAGAAAAAAGAGCAACTTTAAGACTTGAAAATTTAGATTTGCATCCTATCCTCTGCCAATATTTAGGAGGTTATTTTTCAACAGTGGTTAAGATGGTGCTTGGGGTTCCAGTCAGTGTGCGAGAGACAAAGTGCCCCTTTCGGGGTGATAAATATCACGAATATTTTCTCAAAGGGTAGAAAAAAGAAATGATATCCCTTTGGGGTGATAACTACCACCAATTTTACCCCGTAAAATCCAGAAAGCTCCGGTCTTCAGATCGGGGATGAATGGTAAGTTGTAAATAAATAAAATAAAAGCCCCATCCTTTAGGGCGGGGATTATACGGGGTTTACTAAAATGGCAGCAAAAGAAGATAAGAAAAAACCTTCTCTTTTAGCCGATGATTTAGCCTTTCTCGAGGCCTATATCCGTGATCTTTTTGATTTTTCCCCTTTGCCGATTTGTTTTCTCAGCCCTATTGGAATAATTTTAGAGATCAATCCTGCCTTTGAGATGCTTTCCAAATTTAAATCTTATGAACTTATTGGAGAGCCCATCGAGAAAATCTTTAAAAAAGAAGAAATTAAGGAGCTAACAAAAGATACCTTAGCTAAAGGATTTGTTGAAGGAAGGGAGATGGTTTTTTTTCCAAAAGAGGAAAAAGAGAAAACTGTCCAGGCTTTTACCAGAGCAAGAAAAGACGAGAAAGGGGAAGCGGTTGGTTATTTTTTGGGTTTTTTTGATCTGACTAAGATTAAAACGACAGAAAAGGAATTAAAGAAAGCTCAGACTGCCCTTTTAAACATTTTAGAGGATACTGAAAGAGCTCGGAGAGAAGCTGAGGAAGAGAAAGATAAAACCTTAGCTATTATTACCGGTTTTACCGATGGGCTTTTGGTCTTTGATAAAGAAAATAAACTTTCTTTAATTAATCCTCAGGCCGAAGAGTTTCTTCGGGTTAAGGCTGAGCAAGTAGTTGGTAAACCTATTTTGAAATTTACTAAAATTCCCACCTTTAAACCCCTGGTTAATCTTCTGGGTGAAGAAATCAAAGGAGTTTTTAGAAAAGAATTAACCCTGAGGGAAAATTTAATCTTGGAGATATCAACTATTGCCATAATGAGAGAAGAAGAAAAAACGGGCACTTTAGTTGTTTTGCACAATGTTACTCGGGAGAAATTGATAGAAAGAATGAAAACAGAGTTTGTTTCTATTTCCGCTCACCAGTTGAGAACTCCTCTTTCAGCAATTAAGTGGACGCTGCGGATGTTATTGGATGGAGATTTGGGCGAGATAGCTCCAGAACAGCGAGACTTTATTGAAAAAACTTATAAATCTAATGAAAGGATGATTAATTTAATTAATGACCTTCTGAATGTAACCAGAATCGAAGAGGGAAGATATCTTTACAAACCCGTTCCCAGCGACATTGAATCAATTATTCAATCTGTGATAAAATCTTATAAAGAAGAGGTTGAAAAAAGAAAGATTAAGTTTGAATTTAAAAAACCTAAAAAGAAATTGCCAAAAGTTATATTAGATACTGAGAAGATGGAATTAGCTTTTCAGAATCTTCTTGATAATGCGATAAGATACACTCTCCCTGGTGGAAAGGTGACAGTTTCTTTAAAAGGTGATAAAAAGGAAATAAGGGTCTTTGTAAAAGACACTGGGGTGGGAATTCCTAAAGACCAACAGGAAAGGGTGTTTACAAAATTCTTCCGGGGCTCAAATGTGATGAGATTAGAAACTGAAGGTTCAGGCCTCGGCCTTTTCATTACTAAAAACATTATCGAATCCCATGGCGGTAAAATCTGGTTTGAATCAGAAGAGAGGAAAGGGACAACCTTCTATTTTACCATCCCGGTTAAAGAGGAATTTGCCGAGTTTTTAAAAGAGTTTTAAACCTTAACCAATAATCTTTGAAGAAAAATGTTAGACTTCTTTGCAATACCAGCTTTTAGGAGATTAATTGCCTGGTTGGCAGCTGGTTTTTTATTTTTAAATTTTTTCACCTGCTTTGCTATGTCCTGGACAAAGAAATATCGAAAGTTACTCTTAGAAGAGGAAGTGCCAGAAGACCCCAAGCCCCTTTGTTTCTATCATGGAAAATTTACCTGGTTAACAATTTTCTTTACCCTGCTCCATATTATTTTAGCCCTTCTTTATCAATAAAATGCCTTTTCTTTTTCTTGAAAATTACGTTTCTTTTCTAAAAGGCCTACATGGTGGTATCGGCTATTTATCATTTTTTTCCTTGGCTTTTGGAGTCTATCTAACTATTAAACGAGTCAAGATTGATTGGAGCTCTGGCTTGAAAGCTAGTTTGGTTGGAATCTGGGCTTATCTTTTAACATTTATCCTTGGCCTTTTAATCTACCCTGTTTTTCGAATTAAGGTCAGAGCAGAGTATTTTGACCCCGAGTTACCCTGGCTAACCGGTCTTTTTGAAATCAAAGAATTTATCGGCGCTATTGGAGTGTTCATCGCCTTGGTTTTGCTTGGCTATCATTACTTTTTCAAAATGGAAGAAACAGAAAAACCAATTAAACAATCTTTTATTAATTTGCTTTTTACTCTATTTTTAATCACCCTATTTAAAGCTTTTGTGGGAGTATATTTAGGATTTTATAGGACAATTTAATAATTATGGAAAAGCGACCAATCAGACCAGAATATGGACTATTAACAGAATCTTGCCGAGTATTTGCTGCTCTGAATTTCTTTTTAATTTTGTCAATCTTTATTTTGGTTTTTAGTAAGTTGGCTGGAGTGAATTTGCCAAGATATTATCCCTCACTTCATCAGTGGAGTATTTTATCTCTAAAAAGCCCCTCAATGGGATTTTTTGGGGCAATCGGTTTTGCCATTTTAGTAGCTTTCCCGATAGCGGTAATCTTTTATTTTTTAGAACCTGTTTTACAAAAATATCTGGAAATTAGATTTAAAACTTTTAAAAGCTTGAGCACCGCCTCCATTGTTTTTGGAATTTTGTTTTTTGTGGCTAAAGAATGGAAAAAATGGGGAATAGATAAAATGGGTTTAGCGGGCGGTGGATTTTTTAATTTTGAATTTATATTCTTTACCGTCGTTTTGGCCCTGTTTTTAATTCTTCTTTTCCTTTTGTTAATGTTGGAAAAGAAAATATTTGAATAAAAATTAATTAAAGTTATGAAAAAATTTCTTTTAATTTTATTTTTTACTGGCATCGGCGTTTTTTTGGCAGTTTTGGGTCCTGCGCTATTCAGTTCTTCTTTGCCGCCGGGCTTTATTTTGCCTTCTGAATTTGTTCCACCAAAAACAGGAATAGTCCCTTCTTTCCCGCCCACCCCAACTGCTTTTGAGCATTTTAGTTTGAGGAATTTTATGGGTTATCCCTTAGAGAATTTATATGGTTTTGCTGTCTTAAGATTTGTTGTAACCAGCGTCTGGTTTGTCTTGGCAGTTTATTTTCTTTTGCGCTATCTCCGTGGGTTTTACGGGCCAAGAATGATTCCTTTAAGCTGGCTTCTTTTAGTTTCAGGTTTAATTATCACTAACCTTGCTGAAATTGGAGAAAACTTTGTTTTCCACGAATGGCCATATTTTGGGATTTTAGAGCATTTCTTTCTTCTGGGGCTGCCCCATTTGTGGGGAGTAATTTTGCTCCTTTGGGGCGCCCGGCTTCTTTTAAAAAAGGTTAAGCCCTAAAAACCATGCCCTTTCTTGAATTTCATTTAACAAATATTCTGTCGTATTATGGGTTTGCAAGCCCGCTTGTTAATCTGGGATTCATTTTTGGAATGAGCGCTGCTACTTTCCTTTATATCTTGGTGACCTGGTTTATTATCCGTTATCTTAAGCAATTTTACGGAGAAAGACCAGTGCCCAGAGAATGGAAGATTTTTTGGTGGGCTTTCATTTTCTATAATTTACATGAAATATTGGAGATAATTGGTGTGTATCAGTTTGTGCTGGGAAAAGCATTTTTCGTGTTTTTGACCACCACTGAAATTACCTCGGCAGTTTTATTGACCTGGGCATGTTATCTTTTGGTGAAAACTTACGTTTTGAAAGGTTGAAAATAAATTGAAGC
>JBHIEB010000025.1:0-7666 GCA_046760405.1 Minisyncoccales bacterium | reverse complement strand
ATTCGTGATTCTATTAGCATTTATTAGTGGTTTAATTTTAGCAAATTTTTAAAAAATAGTCAAAAAGCCCCGCCCCAAAATTTTGGGCGGGGGAGAAAAAAAGTAAAAGGAATATGTTTTGTTCAAGTAACCGGCGGAGACACTTTTTATTATTGCTTACTTTTTTGTTTTTATTACCTCATCAATAAGGCCGTACTCTTTAGCTTCGGCAGCTGAAAGATAGAAATCACGGTCAGTGTCTCCTTCAATCCTTTTTAATGGTTGGCCGGTGTGTTCGGCTAAAATTTTATTTACTTTCTTTTTCAATCTCAGGATGTGTTTGGCAGCGATTTCAATCTCAATTGCTGCTCCGCTGACCCCGCTTACTGCTACCTGGTGAAGCAAAATTTGAGCATTGGGCAGAGAAAATCTTTTTCCTTTAGTTCCAGCGGCCAACAAAACCGCTGCCCCGGAAGCGGCCGAGCCAATACAAACGGTGGAAACCGGACACTTTACATATCGCATCGTATCATAAATAGCTAAAGCCGAGGTCAGAACTCCGCCTGGCGAATTTATATAAAGCTGGATATCTTTTTTAGGACCTTTGGAAGCTAAAAAAAGCATTTGGGCAATAACAGAATTAGCTATGGGATCAATGATTGGACCTCCAAGGAAAATAATTCTATCTTTTAAAAGCCTTGAGTAAATATCATATATTCTCTCTCCGCGCTGCGTTTTCTCGACAATTATAGGAATTAGATTTTTATATTTCATATATTAATATTTTGACAGAAATTAAGCCACTTAGCAAACGAAATGTTTTATTCTTGATTTGATTCTTCTTTCTCCTTCTTTTCTTCCGTCTCTTCTTCTTCTTGGGTTTCTACACTTCTAACGTCTATCTTCCAGCCAGTTAATTTTGCGGCTAATCTAACATTCTGACCATCTTTACCAATGGCTAAAGACAATTGATCTTCAGGGACAATGGCTAAAGCTTTGTTCTTTGGCATTATTTTTACTTCCAGAACTTTTGCTGGACTCAAAGAATTGGCGATATATTTTTCGGGATCCTCAGAATATTCTATAATATCAATTTTTTCTCCTCCTAATTCATTAATTACTACCTGAACCCTGGTTCCTCTTTGGCCAACCGCTGCTCCAATTGGATCAATACCTTCTACAGTTGAAGCAACAGCAATTTTTGTTCTCGACCCAACCTCTCGAGCTATTGATTTTATTACTACTTGATCTGAGGAAATCTCTGGAACTTCTAACTCAAAGAGTTTTGAAACTAATTTAGGATAAGCTCGGGATAAAAAGATTATGGGTCCTCTGGGTGTTTTTTCAACTTTTAAGACATAAACTTTTAACCTCTGACCGGGGCGATAAAATTCTCCGGGGATCTGCTCTTCTCTTGTTAATATTCCTAAAGTTTTACCAATATCTAAAAAAATATTTCGGCCTTCAATTCTTTGAACAATTCCAGAAATAATTTGGTCCTCTTTTGACTTATATTCTTCAAAAATACTTTCCTTTTCTGCTTCTCTAATTCGTTGCATTATTACCTGTTTTGCTGTCTGGGCAGCATTTCGGCCGTAATCTTCTTGAACTTTAAGAGGAATTATTAACTCCTCTCCTGGTTTAATTTTTGGATTTATCTTTTTAGCCTCTGTTGTCATAATATGCTTTTCGGGATTAAAGCGAATTTTTTCCTTGCCCTCCACAGCCTTCTTGCCATCCGTAGCTTTAGCGAAGGATGGGGCAAAGGAGGGTTCTCCTTTAGTTTTTTCTTTCTCTTCTTTTAATTTTTCTAATTCTTTCTCAGAATAAATCATTTTTTTATTTACCACCTCCTTCACCTGCCAAAAGCGAAGGTCCCCTGATTCTGGATCAAGTTTGGCTTGAATTATCTGCCCCTTTTTCCCATAATCTTTTTTATAGGCAGCTGCTAAGGCCTGTTCAATAGTTTCCAAAACCTTTTCCTGAGAAATTCCTTTTTCTTCAGCAATTTGAGCAATGGCCGATGTGAAGTTTTTTATATCCACGAGATTAAATTCCAAATCCCAAATATCAAATAAATTCCAAATTCCAATTACCGAATGATCAAAACGGTTTTGGTCATTGGAATTTTGGTCATTGGAGCTTATTTGGAATTTGGTGCTTGGTGCTTGGAACTTTTTAAAAAAGTGTCCGCTTTTGGCGGACTACTTATAACCTATCACAATTTATTTTTTTGTCAAGCGCCCAATCACCCTTTTTATCCTTAAATCTAAACGGGGTTTATCGTCGTCGAAGATCAGACGATTTCTAATCAAAACAGTTCTATCTTGGGCTTTTTTACCCGCCTGCCATCGGCCTGAGCCGAAGGCTCTGGCGGGCAGGATTTCTTCTATTGGACTTAATCTTTTGATGAAAATTGGCGCTAAAGACGCTAAAGTGAGGAGGCCAGCTGTTTCGAATTGGTTAAAATATACTGATAAAACAATGGCGGTAATGAGAAAGAAAATTGTACCAATTGAAGCATTCCAGATTAAAGCTAAAAGGATGAGGGGGATAATCGAAAAACCGAGAATTTTTGGAGATAAAACCAAAAAGGCGCCAACAAAAGTTCCTATCCCTCTCCCACCGGCAAATTTCAAAAAACAAGACCAATTATGGCCAGTGACAGCTGCTGCCCCGGCCAAGGCTTGAATTTGAATTGGCAAACCCTGATTCTGAGCTAGCCCGACGGCTAGAAAACCCTTACCTGCATCCAAAATTCCGGTTAATGCTCCTTGCCATATCCCAATATTTTTAAAGACATTTGAGCCTGAAGTTTTTCTCCAACCGATTTCCAAAATATTCTTTTTCGTCGAAAGCTTAGTAATTATATATCCAAAAGGAAGGGAGCCCAACAAATAACCTAAAATTATATACAGGAAATTTAACACCATCTAACTAGCGATTATTAAGGCATTGAGACCAGAAGCTTCATAATGGTATGTTGCCGTGTTTTCTGGGGATTTTGCCTTCTCGTTTATTTAAAAGAGATTCCAGACACTTGATTAAAACACTTCTGCTATCTTTTGGATGGATAATCATATCAATCTGGCCAAGTTTAGCTGCCTGATAGGGGTTGAGGAAAATTTCTTTTAGTTCTTGAATTTTTTCTTTTTCTAATTTTCTTGGGTCTTTGCTCCTGCCTAATTCTTTCTTATAAATAATTTTTACTGCCTGTTCTGGCCCCATTACCGCAATTTGAGCTAATGGCCAGGCAATGATTTTATCATAGCCAAGTTGCCTGGAAGCTAAAGCAATGTAGGCTCCACCAAAAGCTTTTCTTAAAATGAGACTAATTTTAGGGACAGTAGCTTCAGCGAAAGCATATAAAACTTTGGCTCCATGGCGAATTATTCCTCTTTTTTCCTGGTCAGTTCCAGGGAGATAGCCCGGAGTATCAACTAAATTAATTAAAGGAATATTAAAGGCATCACAAAACCTAACAAAGCGGGCAATTTTATCTGAAGAGTCAATGTCAAGGGTGCCAGCCATGGATTTTGTCTGATTGGCTACAATTCCGACTACGAAACCGGCCAATCTGGCAAAACCAATTATTACATTTGGGGCAAACCTTGATTGAATTTCAGAAAAAGAATTTTTATCAAAAACTTCTTCAACTACTTCTTTCATATCATAACTCTTTTCTTCTTTTTCTGGCACGATTTCGAGTAATTTATAACTTTCTTCTTTTTCAAAAAATTCAGCCAGAATACTCTTTTCTTTCGGAGGATTTTCCAAATTATTTTGGGGTAAATAAGAGAGAAGTTTTTTTACCGCTAAAAAACAATCTTTCTCAGAGTTGAAAACAAAGTGGGCACAACCTGATTTTGAACTGTGGATAGTGGCTCCACCCAAATCCTCAAAAGAGATTTTTTCTCCGGTCACTTTCCTAATCACCTCAGGTCCGGTGATATACATTTGGGAGATCCCCCCGACCATAAAAATAAAATCTGAGAGCCCGGGAGCATAGGAAGCGCCACCAGCTGAGGGCCCAACAATTACTGAGATTTGGGGAATCACTCCCGAAGATTTGACCATTGCTCTAAAAATAGCGGCATAACCATCTAAACTTGATATTCCCTCTTGGATTCTGGCTCCCCCAGAGTCGATTATTCCGATAATCGGACAGCCTGTTTTTTGGGCGAGCTTTAAAACTTTGACAATTTTTTGGCCGTGCATTTCGCCCAAAGATCCTCCTATTTTTGAGAAATTCTGGCTGTAAAGACAGACCTGACGATTATTAATTTTTCCAAAACCAGTAATCACCGCATCACCAGGAAATTTCTTTTTGTCCAATCCTAAAATATTAAAACGGCTTTCAACAAAAGGGTCTAACTCCACAAAACTACCTGAATCCAAAAGCAAGCCAATTCTTTCTCTGGCAGTTAATTTTCCTTTTTGATGCTGTTTTTCAGTCAACTCAGGTTTTTCAAGCGCTTGTAATTTCTTCTTTAATTTTTCAATTTCTTTTTTCATGGACCCTACGAATTACGAATATTTACGAATATACGAATAAATTATTCGTAGCCGATTGCCCAGATTCGTAAATTCGTATCTGGCAATCGGTTTATTCGCTGATTGTTTTTAGTTGTTCTTTTATTCCTTTGACAATTTGCTTGAGGATTTTTTCATTGTTTACTCTTTCTCCTAACTCTATTTTAAGTGATGTGGCTCTATTTTCCAACTCTTTTGGAAATTTCTCGATATTGGTATTCAAACCAATTCCCATTATTGAGAATTTAACTTCTTTACCGATGACATTCTCAGTTAAAATACCAGCAATCTTTTTCTGGTTCACATAAACATCGTTTGGCAATTTAATAAAAGGTTCTAAATTAAAATTTTCTTTTATTGTTTTGGTTACTACAAAGGCAGCTAAGATAGTTAAAGTTTGTAAATCTTCAATTTTACTTTTGGGTAAAATAACTGAAAAGTAAAGCCCGCCTTTTGGAGAAAACCAATAATTTTTTTTTCTACCATATCCGGCAGTTTGTTCTTGGGCCCAAAAAACTAACCAGGGCTCAGCTTTTTTTAATTTTTTTGCCAAAGCGCTAGTTGAAGAAATGCTTTTATATTTTTTAATTTTCATACCCCCCGCAGAAGAATTTCGAATAGAAAATTTCGGAGAAATTTTCTTTCTTTTACCCCGCAGTAACATTTTCGAAATTTCTCTACGGGGCATACTAATCTAAGACAATCAACACATCTCCCCTTTTAACTTCTTGGTCTTTTTTGATTAAAATTTTTTTTATTCTCCCTTTAAAACCAGAGACTATTTCATTTTCCATTTTCATTGCCGATAATAAAATAACCTTTTTGTTTTTTTTGATAAACTCTCCTTCTTTGACAAAAATTTCTGAAATTACCCCCGTAATTGGAGCTTTAATTTCTTTTCGGGAGAAGTTTCTCTTTGGAAAGGAAGTCCTGGCAATCGAAACTTTCTTTCTTTCTTCTTTTCCAAAAACAAATTCTTTCTCTCCTACTTTTATTTTTACTTTATCTCGGCCTTGCTCTAAAATTTCAATGGTGTATTCTCTGCCTTTGATTTTCAACTTTAACTTCATGTCGCTACGAAATACGAATTTTTTTACGAATATACGAATGGATTATTTTAGATTTACAATTCTTTTGAACTTTACGCCAGTTCTTGTGAAATGAGCAAGGATTCCTAATTTTAATCCGGTGGCTTTTAAATAAGCGTACAATTGTTCAATGTCTTTTGTGGAAAAATATTCTCTCTTTTTAATCTCTAACACTATTTTATTATCAATCAAAAAATCTAAATAACACACGTCGACTTCTTTTCCTTTAAAGTTTACTTTTACTTCCACCTGTTCCTTAAATGGAAAATTATACTCTCTGAGACTCTGAGCAATTGCTCTTTGGTAGAAACGCTCTTTATGCCCATAGCTCAAATTATTCCAAACACTAAATAATATCCCTATAATTTGGTAAGTTAGTTCTGGGAAAATGATGTCTTTTTCAACCGCTTTTTTTATAATGTTTACTCTACGAATTACGAATTTACCCGAAGCCGTTGTACGAATCTACGAATTTACCGAAGCCTTAATACGAATGTTTTGGCTTCGGATACGAATCTATATATTTGCGGCTTCGGATAAGAATATTTTGGGCAATCGGAATATTCGTATATTTGTAAGTTATTCGTATTTCGTAGCCTACTCTAGCATTTTTAGTCTTTCAGCTATTACCCAATTTGAAGGAGGAGCTTCTTTCTCGAAGGAGATTTTCTCTGATTTTTTTAGAGCTTGATAAATTTTAAAAATAATTTCCGCAATCTCTTTTTCCTCTATTTTTTCTCTTATTTCTTCTTTTTTCAGAATTTTTTCCGGAGGGAGTTGAGCTTTTAGTTCTCGGAGAATTCTGCTTTTTTCAATAAAATTGGTGGTAAAATTCCCTTCCAGAAAATCTTTGTTTTGCAAAAGGGCCTTGAAAAAAGGAATAGTAGTTGGCACTCCTTCAATGACAATTTCATCTAAGGCTCGCCCTAACCTAGAAATTGCCTCCTTTCTTGTTTTACCCCAAGCAATAAGTTTTGCCAAAAGGGAGTCAAAGTAGGGGTAAATTTCTTGGCCTTGGTGTAAAAAAGTATGCAAAAAAATCCTTTGACCACCTGGCGGAATATATTTTTGGATTGTTCCGGGAGTAGGTTGAAATTTTTTTTGAGGATCTTCAGCATTAATCCTAGCCTCAATTGCCCAACCGTTAAAAGAGACATCGTCTTGGGAAAAAGGAATTTTTTCGCCTTGAGCAATTCTAATCTGCTGCTCGACTATATCAATGCCAGTTATGGCTTCGGTAACCGGGTGCTCAACTTGAAGTCTGGGGTTAACTTCCAGAAAATAAAAGTTTTTATTTTTATCTATCAAGAACTCAATAGTGCCTGCTCCCTGATATCTTAACACCTTGGCCAATTTCACTGTCAACCTTTTCATTTCCTCTCTCTTTTTTTCATCAAGAAAAGGAGATGGTGCTTCTTCAAGCAATTTTTGAAATCTTCTCTGAATAGTGCATTCTCTTTCTCCAAGATGCAAAATCTTTTCTTTATCTCCTAAAATTTGAAATTCGATATGCTTGGCCTTTGGGAGATTTTTCTCAAGGAAAAAATCAGTCTCAGAAAAAGCCTTGGCTATTTGATTCTGAATCCCAGCCGATATCGAAAAGAGATCGCCAAAGCTAATTTGGCCATTAATTACCCGAATACCAATCCCCCCCCCTCCCTTCCGGGCTTTTAGAACAAAGGGAGGTTTAATCTTTTGAACCCATTTTATAAAGTCTTTTTTTGTCTTGATTGAGCGGTCACTTGCTGCCAGGGTGGGAATACCAACTTTTTGAGCAATTTTCTTTGCCGCAATTTTATCTTCCAGTCTTTTTAAAACCTTAAAATGGGGTCCAATAAATTTTAATCTGTTTTTCTGACAAAGCTTGGCAAACTTCCAATTTTCAGCCAAAAATCCATAACCAGGATGGATGCTATCTGCCCTGGCTTTTTTGGCAATCTTAATAATTCTTTTTTTGTCAAGATAGCCAGCTGCCCCTTCTTTTCCTAAAAAATAATATTCATCAGCCAAGCTTGTTTCAAGGAAATTTTGCTCTTGGCCTGGTAAAGGACAGAGAACAACAGTTT
>JBHIEB010000024.1:0-7953 GCA_046760405.1 Minisyncoccales bacterium | reverse complement strand
AGGTAGTAATTTCAATTTCTTTTAATTTAGGATTTTGACTTTTAGTTTGAACGGTTACAGTCAGAAATTTGTTTTCATAAAAGCTTTTGGGAAATACTTTTTGAATCTCATCTGGTTTGGCATTGGTTGCTACATCCCAATCTTCAGGCTCCACCTCTCTTAGAAAATCCCTAACACAACCCCCAACAATATAGGCTTCAAAACCCTTCTTTTTTAATTCATCAATAACCAATTTTACTTCTTTTGGGATAATCATATTTGAATTTTAACTTAAAAATTGATTTTTTTCAATCCGTTCAGTTTAAATTCAGGATTATCCTGAGCCTTGCCGAAGGACAATCTTTTTGCTA
This sequence comes from Minisyncoccales bacterium, assembly GCA_046760405.1. GTDB lineage: Bacteria > Patescibacteriota > Minisyncoccia > Minisyncoccales > JANBVM01 > JBHIEB01. Next base: position 7,603 of record JBHIEB010000024.1, on the reverse strand, counting down.
AAATAGAAACGAGCCCTTGTGGTGAAACGGATATCATACCTGCCTTCGGAGCAGGGGGTCTGGGTTCGAATCCTAGCAAGGGCATAAGGGTTTCAAGGTCGCCAAAGGCGACCGAAGACCCCGCACCGAGCTTTGCTCTGGTGCGGGGCGAGTCCTTTCGGGGGCACCATGAGAAATCAAAAATTAACCCTTCAGCAAGGTTCAGGGTTAATGCTGAGCATGGCCGAAGCATTAAAAATAAAAAATAAAAAATTAGTAGCAACGATTCTTTCAGTTTTACTCTTTCTGTTTTTAGTCCCCAGTCAGACTTTCGCTATTTGCGAAGGGCCAATAGTTCCTTGTGGTAGAGCAGGGACTCCCAGTTGTACCCTCTGTCATTTCTTTGAGTTATTAAATAATATTATTACTTTCATCTTTACCTGTCTTGCTCCGGTTACAGCTGGCTTAATGTTAGTTTTAGGTGGGTTTTATTTTTTAGCTGGCGGAGTAGATCCTACAAAACTTGGTGAGGCAAAGAAAATAATTTGGGCCGTAGTAATAGGTCTTATAGTCATTTTTATTGCCTGGGTGTTTTTGAATACCTTTTTAACTACTATTGGAGTAGCTGAATGGACTGGTTTTATAGACAATCCAGCAACTCCAGAGGTAGAGGGTTGGTGGGAGATTCAATGTCAGTAATTTATGCCCCGTTAGCTCAGCTGGTAGAGCAGGAAGCTCTTAACTTCAAGGTTGGGGGTTCGAGTCCCTCACGGGGCACTGGATGAAGGTTCGCCCGATCATTCGATCGGGCGCCCAGTCGGATGACTGGGCGAGTCCTAGTGGGAGCACATAATCAATTTATGGTGGCTATGGTGTAATGGCAGCACTAGAGTTTGTGGAACTCTCAGAGCGGGTTCAAATCCCGTTAGCCACCCATCATTTGTATTTGGCAACCAGTATTTAGTAGTTAGGAATTTTTGAAAAAGATCCGAGATATTGTCTCGGGTTTTTGTTTTGTCGCCAGCTGGGGGTTATAATAAAACAATATGAACCCTCTCAAAGACCCTCGAACTAACTGGAGATATATTTTGATTGTAGTGATTTTGGGTGTAATAGTTGGCGGAGGAATTTTTGTTTATCAACAGGAGCAAGAGACATTTAGAGAAGAAGTTTTTATTGTTCAATTACCCCAGAAAGAAAAGCCAGGGGAAATCGAAATAACTGGAGCAATAGTTGATAAAATAGTCGGCAGCATTCTTCCTGAAAACTTTGATAAAGAAAATGCAGAATTTTTTATTGAAGATTTTAATAAAGACGGGTTACAGGAGATAATTATTAGCGCTACACCAGTTGTCGCTCAAGGAGAATCTCCTCGAGAGGCCTATATAGTTGTGGTTACACCCACTGACGAGGCAGGGAGCTATGAGAAGATAGCTGATTTTTCTTTTGGGGAAGAAGAAAATATTTGGTTTAGAGGAGTGCCAAACATTAACGGTTCTGATTATGTTTTAGATATAGATAGAGATGGCAAAAAAGAGATAGTTTTGGATTTAGGGACTGGCGGAGCTAGCAATGAAGCTTATGGGATTTTTAAAATAGATTGGGACTTAAATAAAATAAATTGGTTAAAAGTTCGTAGAGAGGATGGAAGTGTAGAAAATACATTTTTTTTGCAAGGAGGCTCAGTGATGCATCAAGAATTTTTCCAACTAAAGGATATTAATAATGATGGTGCGCTGGAAATAATTGAGAAGATGAGTCAGTACATAGGTGATTCAGGAAAGCCCGAAGATTGGCAAAAAGAAGAAAATTGGAAATGGCAAATTTGGGTTTACAAATGGGACGGTTCAATTTTTATTTATGACAAGGAACTTTCTGATTTAGAAAACGAAACCGCCAATTGGAAGACTTATAGGAATGAAAAGTATGAATCTTGAGAAGCAAAAGCGAACTCAGAAATATTTTGAATGGCTGTATCGGGTTGGGCTAAAACCCTGGGTTTGGCAGGGTAGGGAACCGGCTTTAGACGATTTCTTTCAGTTACTTTTAGAAAAACATTCCAAAGCTAAGGTGCTTGATATTGGTTGTGGGAATGGTTGGATTTCAGTTAAGGTGGCCAAAAAGGGTATTGAGGTCTGGGGGATTGATTCTTCGGAAACTGCTATTAGAGAAGCAAAAGAGATTGCCGAAAAGGTAGGAGTTGATAAAATTACTCACTTTCAAGTTGGCGATGCCCTTGATTTGCCTTATCAAAACAAATTTTTTGATGCCCTTATTGATCGAGGACTTCTCCATCATATTTTGCCAGAAAACCGGCTATTATATTTTCAAAACATTCTCCGGGTTTTAAAACCAAAGAGCTTAATGTATCTTACGGTTTTTAGCACCAAGAATCTAAGATTTATCGGCCAACTCTTTAGCCCCAAAATAGTTAAAGAATTATTTAACCCTCATTTTGATATTATTTACTTTAGCCAAGACCTCTATCCTCCCATTGCCCTTACCCACCTTCTTCACTTCACTATGGAACGGAAGGGGTCTTGACAGATATTTTTGGTCTAATAAAATCAAGGATAGTTCCTTTTTGGATTTTGCAAAATCCGGTGAACAGTGAACAGATAAGATCTTATTTCTTATAAAACCAAAACGAACTAATTCTTTAGTTCTTTTGTCCGTCTCAGTAATGGGCGGTTTTTGTTTTGACTATTTTTGTCGACCCAACAAAAAACAGCTCTTTTTGAGCTGTCTTAATTTTCAAAAATTTTTTATTATTTTTTCTCTTTTAATTTCACTTTCAAATTCATCACTTTCCCTTCTCTTAAAACTTTTAATAAAATTTCATCTCCAATTCTGTGTTGCTGTAAGGCATTGGCTAAAGGATTTTCTTCATTAATTTTTTTTCCATCGCACTCCAAAATTATGTCATATTCTTTCAGACCTGCCTCATCAGCGGCTGATCCCTTTACTATGGCGCTTTCTCCTAAGCTTTCTCTGACAACTAAGGCTCCATAATCAACAGGGAGTTTATTTGCCTTGGCTATTTCTTTGTTTAAGATAAAATATCTTATTCCTAAAAACGGTCTTTGAATCTTTCCATATTTCATTACCTCCTCGAGATCTTTTTTGGCATAATCTATTGGAATAGCAAAACCAATGTTTTGAGCCCCCATTACCATTGCGGTATTAATTCCAATAGCTTTTCCTTCCATATTTACTAAGGGCCCTCCGCTATTTCCAGGATTAATAGCAGCATCGGTCTGGACCAAGCCCCTTAAGCTTGTTGCCCTGAGAGCCAACCCTCCGTAAGCAGTGATTTTTCTGCTTAAACCAGAAACAATTCCCGCAGATAAAGTGTCCTCGAATTCTCCCAAGGGGTTTCCAACAGCTACTACTGTCTCTCCCAGTTCAATTTTACTTGAGTTCCCTAGTTCCAAATGAGGCAAGTTCTTCCCTTTGATTTTTAAAATAGCGACATCAATTAATGGGTCTTTAGTTAAGACTTTGGCTGGATATTTTTTTGTTGGTTCTAAAATTACTGTATAATCTGCCTTTGGATCTCTAACCACATGACTACAAGTCATAACGTAGCCATCTGGAGAGACAATAAAGCCTGAACCTCCGCCAATTTTTGTCTTTTCTTTCTTACCCTTTTCAATCTGGGGGACAATGAATTGGCGTCCACCAAAAGGAAAAAAATAAAAACCCTCGATTTTTGGCAGGTCTTTAGAAATAATAATAGTTATTACTGCCGGGCAAACTTTTTTTGCCACTTCAATAATTGGTGATTTCTCCATACCCTACGAATTACGAATTTATACGAATATACGAATTGGATTTTGTGGTTTTATTCTATCACTAATTTCTATTGTCAACAAGGGGAAAAGTTGGTAGAATTAATAAAAAATGTTAAGAAAACTAGGGTTATATAAAAAAGCAATTGCGCTTAGGAATAGAGGACTTTCTTACAATGAGATTTTGAATCATATCCCCGTAGGCCAAGGCACAATCTCGAGATGGTGTCGAGAAATAACATTGACTAAAAAACAGAGAGAGCGTTTAGTTGATAAAAAAAGAAACACTCCGCTTATTCGCAGTCTTCGCGAACAGGCTGCTAAGAGTAAAAAGGAAGCAAAGGTTTGGGCAATAGAACAGACGAGTAAGTTGTTAAAAGGAGATAGGGATAAATTATTGCTTGTTTCTGGAATTTTACTTTATTGGGCTGAAGGGAGCAAGCGTGAGAAGAGAGTTGGATTTACAAATACTGATCCCAAAATGATAAAAATAATTATGGAGTTTTTTAGAAAGATATTGAAGGTGCCAGAAAATAGGTTCAGAATAATGGTGCGTATAGGGGATAAAAAGAAATTAGAAATTGCAGAGAAGTACTGGTCCAGAATAACAGGAGTACCAAGGAAAAACTTTCAGCGTTCAGAAATATTAAGACTAACTCCGTCGAGTAAAAGTCTAGAGAGAAATCCATATGGAATCTGTAGGATTAATGTTTTTGATGTTTCTTTATCTCGAAAATTAATTGCTGTTATTGAGGGGTTCTCAAAAGAATTTTGCCCTCGTAGCTCAACAGGATAGAGCAAGGCACTCCTAACGCCTAGGTTGGAGGTTCAAGTCCTCCCGAGGGCATTGCATATTTGGTGTAAGGGCCCATAGCTCAGTTGGTTTAGAGCGTGCGCATGGCATGCGCGAGGTCGCGAGTTCAAGTCTCGCTGGGTCCACCACTTGTGATTTTTTGCTAAATTTTCTGTTCTCAAACTGCTGATTTAGGTTAAAAATCAGCCCTAATTTGGCGGTTCCAAAACCTTTATTTCGTTGATAGGGAATTCCTTCGGGAAATACTAACTTTTGGAACCGAGGACGGAGGCGTGGCGGTAAATCAAACCACTGCCTGCCCAAATTAGTAATAAAGTTAGTGGCATAGGTTAAAGATCCCTCAATATCAAATTGCTCTATCCGAGATTCGCTTAATGAGATTTTAGTGGCAGCAATTTCATTTTCTACTTCTTCTTTTCTTTCCTGGAACTCCTTTTTGCTGTAAGAGCCGTCTTCTCTCATCTCAAAGATTCTTTTTCTCTTGACTTGGAGTGTTTCAAGTCTTTTTTCGTATTTCTTAGCTTCTAAATCAAATCTCTGACCTTTCTCCTGCCACAGGTCAAGCACCGTTGCTTTAAAAACATTGAGGAATTTCTCTTTCGGAGTAATCTTTTCTAAATACTCCAAAAACTCTTTCTCGATGGTCTCTTTTGGTATACTTTTGCCGAATAGAGAGCATTCTTTGTTATAACAGTGGTAATAAAAGTATTTACCACCATTGCCCCGAGTGATACTTCCTGTTAAGGGCCTATTGCAAGAAGCACAAATGACGGTTCTTCGCAGAGGAAAGTTTGGATTGTATCTATTATGTTTAGCTCTATTTGCTTTACCAGCTCGAACTAATTGAATCATATGCATTTCTTCTTCTGAAATCATTGGTTTATGAAGACCCCTTTTTTCTTCATTTGTCCAAGGATTTGTTAATATGCCAGCATAGAACTTTAAGTGTTTGCCCAGTATTCTGTCTACAAATTGGGGAGTTGTCTTTTTACCTCGAATTTCTTTTAATCCCCATTTATCAAGCAATCTGGCTAATTCCGCTTGAGAACACTGTCCTTTTGAGTATTCTTTTAATGCCCTTTGGATAAAAGGGGACACTTTCTCATCTGGCGGGTCTGGTTCTGTCTTTTTCAGACCTTGTTTTTTGAAATGAGAGCATTTATAGCCAATGGGCTGTTTCCAAGGCCAAATACCTTGGTTTATTCTTTGAATCATCCCATCGCTACATCTTTGTTTTCTTAAGGCATTCTCGTATTCAGCAGCTCCAGCCAAGACAGCTTCAATGAATTTCTCTGCTGGTTTATTGCCAATAGGTTCAGTTACAGAATGTAATGTGATTCCATAATCTAAAAGGATTTTGCGGACATTAAAGTGGTCATTAATGTTGCGGGCGAATCTCTCAACTCGTAATACTACAAACACTTGGATTTTATTTTTGTTTTTGCGGCAAAACTCAAGGGCCTTGAGAAACTCTTGTCTGTTGTTAAGAGATAAATCTTTGGCGGTTTCGCCTTTTTCACGAAAAATCTTAACAACTTCAATTCCTTTTTGTTCGCAGTATTTACAACAAAGTTCCTCTTGAAATTCCAAAGAGGTTCCTTTTACTTGTTCATCGCTTGATACTCTTGTGTAAATAATGCCTTTCATAAAATTGAATGATTTTAGCTTTGGTCAACACACACTATATGCTAATTTGTTTTTCAAGTGAAGTGTATTTCTGTGGATAAAGTTTTTGGCTTGTTTTTGCCTGTTTTTCCTGTTGCCATTTTTCAAAAATGATTTCTGCCAGCATACGAAAACTATCTCTGATTTCCTTTACTTCTTCCTCAGAGATCTTTGGATCGTTTAATAGTTTTCTGGTTTGTTCAATGCTCAGCATATTTTCATTTTCGGCTTTTGAGAAGGCTTTAGGTTGTTTCAGGTTTTTGTGGGTGGAATTTTCGTGTTTGGGTCAAAACATCACACCTTTTGCCCAAAAGCCCCCGCAAAGCCCTCACACGCCCCAAAGAATGCGAATTAAAGCCCATTTTCTTTGTTTTCGGAAAGAAGATTAGTATTTACCTGTGTGGATACACGCTACTCGTAAATCTAATGATTTCGTTTAGAACTATTACTTCTTTTTTTAATCAGTGATTTTATGAGCTTCATGTGTTCTTCTTGTGGTGATCTGTGGTGTTCAGCCAAAAGGTAGTTCAGTTTGTAACAATGACGGCAGAGAAAGCCATCCTTTCCTGGTGGTCGATAGAGTGTTCCCACTCGCTTGTTGCAGTTCGGGCAGAAAAACCAATATCTTTTTCCTCCGTTGCCAGTCTTGGAAGTGGTTAATTTTATGTCTCCGCCTAGACCTTCTATCTCTGATTTCAACAGAGCCTCTTTTAGGGATTTCTTAATGTTATCCATAACCCCGTCGATATTTACCCTTTCACACTCTTCTATTGCGAATTTGCCGAATTGGATGCTTTTTAAAATATTGTTCTTCATTGGATATTGTTTTTGAAATTATTTTCCAAGATTATTGGACATCAATAATTTTTTCTTTTTGTTTGGTTGCTTATTTCGTTTCCTTACATTTATTTGCTGATTTTGAGCAATGAAAGTCCCCTTTGTTTTAATTTGTAAATTTAATGACGGTCGCTTCAATTCTTTTAGAAGAGCGATAGAAGATATCCATTGTCTGTGAGCCGATTCGACGCCTTTACTGAGCGTTTCAACCGCATCCCTTTTAGCATCATCGAAAGAGTAACAAAAACTCCAAATATCATTGCTGTCGCCAAGAAGATAGTTGAATACGCTCTCCCATTTGGTAATTCGCCAGTAAAGAGTAGAGATTCTTCCCGCCAACATTAATTCTAAAATCGTCTGGCAGTTGTAATCTTTTACAACTTCGTTTTTCAAGGGAATGAGGTTTTTACCGCCAAGATCTATTTCACGCAGACACTTATCTATGTTGGACTTTTCTTCTTGTTCTTCGAGAAGAGAAAGTTTCTGAGAGATTTTTTTGGAAGGTTTTTTCAGCGTG
>JBHIEB010000023.1:0-8125 GCA_046760405.1 Minisyncoccales bacterium | reverse complement strand
TTAACCTTTACTATTCCTTTAACTATTACCTTTATCCAGTCTGGACTTAAAGATCCAAAGGTCCGAGTTCGCTCTTTCGGAATGGCTACAGGTTTCCTTCTGGCTGGAATAGGGGCAATTCTTAATAGTTCGGTTGGCTGGTTAATAGTTGCCTCAGGAGACATTATTCTTTCTCTTGGTTTTCTTTCGGTCGCTTTCATTTTTTTCTTTACTAAGCCACCTTTGGAATAAATAGTGCCAGACGTGCGATGTCCGAAAGACAGATGAAAACCCATGGAGGAAGGGGGTCGGGGAAACCCACGGTTTCCCCGTCTAGGAAAATATTAAAAACCGAGGGTTTTTAAGGAGCGGTGTTAGCGCCCAGCCCATAGATTATGGGCGAGGTCGCGTGCCGTGACCTCACTATGTATTACCACTATGATTATTTTTCTTTACGGCCAGGATACATATAGATCGCGCCGGAAATTAAAGGAAATAATTGAGCACTATAAAAAAGCTCACCAAAGTGGGTTAAATTTAAAGTATTTTGATGGCCAGAAACTGAACTTCCGAGACTTTAAAGACGAGATGAGACAAACTTCAATGTTCAAAGAAAAAAAGTTAGTGGTTTTAACTGATATCTTTTCGAATCCTGAATTCAAAAAAAGATTTCTAAAGGAAGGGAAAAGTTTTGTGGATTCTAGAGACACAGTGTTATTTTATGAAGACAGGCAAATTTCTGGGAAAGACTCTTTATTTTCATTTCTAAAAAAGTATGCTAAATTCCAAGAATTTAAACTCTTAGAAAGTCAAAGGTTAAAAAATTGGGTAAAAAAAGAATTTAAAAACTTTGGGGCAGAAATTGATGACAAAGCTTTGCAGCAGCTTTTTGTTTTTGTTGGCAACGATCTTTGGCGGATGGCAAACGAAATTAAAAAATTGGTCAGCTTCAAGGGCGGAGAGGTTATCAAGATAAAAGATGTAGAACTTTTGGTCAAGCCAAAAATTGAATCTGATATCTTCAAAACTATCGATGCCATAGCCTCAAAAAATAAAAAAAGAGCCCTCAAACTATTAAAGGCCCATTTAGAAAAAGGCGACTCTCCTCTTTATTTGTTTTCGATGATTAATTTCCAGTTTCGCAATCTTTTAATTATCAAAGACCTTATTAGGAGAAATCTTTCGCCTTATGTCGCCACTGGCTTGCATCCTTATGTTATTAAAAAAAGTTTTGCTCTTTCAAAAAAATTTAAGATTTCAGAACTAAAAGAAATCTACCAAAAAATTTTTCAGGTAGATTTTAAGATTAAAACCGGCAGAATAACACCTGAAACAGCGCTAGATTTATTGATTACTGAGATTTAAGTATTGCTTTAGTAATACGTGATTTTTTTCGAGCAGCAGTATTTTTCTTTATTAATCCAGTTTTAGCTGCCTTATCTAAAATTTTATAAACTTGAGGCATAAGTTTTTTTGCCTCTTTTGTTTTCTTTTGGGAAATTAAATTCTTAACCTCTTTTAGGAGGCTTTTCATTTTTCTCATCTTTTGAAGATTTCTGACTCTCCTTCTTTTGCTCTGGCGCAAAGCCTTTTTAGCTGATTTGGTAATAGGCATAGTAGCTATCGCTAAAATTAAAAATTAAATATTGTTTAATTAAAATAACAAATAAGGTTCTATTTTGCAAGATAATGTTTTTAAATTTTAAATATTTTAAAATTTTTAATTTGTGTTTTTTATCTTTAATTTTTGGTTTTTAATATTTTTTATTAAATCTCTTATTTCGGCCGCTCTTTCAAAATCTAAATTTTTGGCTGCTATCTTCATTTCTTTCTCCAAAAGTTTTTTATCTTTAATCATCCAGAACTCAGAAGACACTTCCTTTTCTTTGGAAACAAATGGCCACTTCCTTATTTCTTTAATAATTGGCTCAGGTTTAATATTGTGAATTCTATTATATTCTACCTGAATTTTTCTTCTCCTTTTTACTTCTTTTATTGCTGCTTTTATTGATTTGGTAATCTTGTCAGCATATAAAATAACGTGTCCCTCAATATGGCGGGCTGCTCTACCCATGGTCTGGATTAAAGTGGTTTCTGACCTCAAAAAACCTTCTTTGTCAGCATCTAAAATTGCTACTAAAGCTACTTCTGGTAAATCCAACCCCTCTCTCAAAAGATTAATTCCAACCAAAACATCATATTTCCCTTTTCTTAAATCTTTTAAAATCTGTGGTCTCTCCAAAGTCTTTATTTCTGAATGAAGCCACTGACATGAAATTCCTTCTTCAGTTAAATAATCCGATAGGGCTTCAGCTAACCTTTTTGTTAAAGTTAAAACTAAGACCCTCTGCTTTTTCTTAGTTCTTTTTTTAATTTCTAAAATTAAATTCTTTACCTGGTTTTTTGTTGGCCGAATTTCAATCGCTGGCTCCAATAAACCAGTTGGCCTAATTAGTTGCTCAACAATATACTTTTTTCCGGCTTTGCCTTGAGGGCTTCGACTGAGCTCAGCCGAACGTCCTTGTTGAAGGGTTTTTTTTCTTTCTTCCTCAGCTGGGGTAGCTGAAACATAAATTACTTGATTTATCCTTTTTTCAAATTCTTCAAAAGTTAAAGGACGGTTATCAATGGCTGAAGGAAGGCGAAAACCATGTTCAATTAAAGTTTCTTTCCTAGCTCTATCTTGATTTGCCATGGCATGAATTTGAGGGAGGGTCTGATGGGATTCATCAATAAAGATTGAAAAGTCTCTTGGAAAGTAATTAACTAAAGTGTAAGGTGCCTCTCCTGGCTTTCTAAATTCTAAATGTCTTGAATAATTTTCAATCCCGTGGCAAAAACCTACTTCTTTTAACATTTCTAAATCATAATTTGTTCTTTGCTCTAATCTTTGAGCTTCAAGTAATTTCTTTTGCTTTTTCAATATTTTCAATTGTTCTTGCAGCTCAAGTTTTATATTCTCAATAGCAATATTTAATTTCTCCTGGGGAGTAACCCAGAAATGAGCCGGGAATAGCTTTATCTCACGGATAGGTACGAATTTATTCGCGAATATTCGCGGATCTTTATTCGAGTAAATTCGCGATATGCGATCACCAAAAAATTCTATTCTCAAAATATCTTTACCAGTAACTAAATATATATCAATGACGCCACCTCTTACCCGAAAAGTCCCTGGCTTGAAATCAAAATCATTTCTTTGATATTGTAAAGAAGTTAAATGGGATATTAGGTCTTTCCTTTTTATTTTTTGGCCTTCTTTAATTTTCAGGGAAACTTTTTGATAAGTTTCTGGCGATCCAATATTATAAATGCAAGAAACTGAGGCGACAACAATTGTGTCATCTCTTGTTAGTAAATCCTGAACCGCGGCGTGTCTTAATCTATCAATTTCCTCATTGATTTTGGCATCTTTTTCAATATAGGTATCAGTTTGGGGAATATAGGCTTCTGGTTGATAATAGTCGTAGTAGCTTACGAAATAGTGGATGGCATTCTTTGGGAAGAATTCCTTAAATTCCTGAAACAATTGAGCACAGAGAGTTTTGTTGGGGCTTACTATGAGAGTTGGCTTTTGGACTTTTTCTATCACCCAAGCCATACTAGCTGTTTTTCCTGATCCGGTCACACCTAATAAAACCTGGTGTCTTACATCAGCTTTTAAATTTTTAACTAATTTCTCAATCGCTTGGGGTTGATCGCCAGTAGGTTTAAATTTTGAGGTTAATTTAAACATCGCAATTAATTTTTAACTCAAATTTCCTATTTTTTCAAGTTTTGGTTAGAATTAAAATGATGAAAGAATTTATTAAAAAATTTATTCCCTCTTTTTTATTAAGCTGGTATCATTTTTTGTTAGCTTTTTTGGGGGCTTTAATCTTCGGATTCCCTTCCCGCCTTCGCCAAGGCTTCGGCCTTCGGCTCGATGGAGTCGGCCTACGGCCAGACGAAGTCGGCGGGCAAGCAAAAAAACTAAAAATAATTGGGGTGACCGGGACAAATGGAAAGTCAACTACAGTTGAGATGGTTTCTAAAATTTTAGAGACAGCAGGTTATAAAGTCGCTGCTTTGTCTTCAATAAAATTTAAAATCAGAGATAAAGAATGGCCAAATGAGCTAAGGATGACAATGCCAGGTCGCTTTATATTACAAAGATTTTTAAGGCAGGCAGAAGATGCTGACTGCCAATATGTAGTTTTGGAAGTAACATCAGAAGGAATAAAACAACATCGCCACCAATTTATTGATTTTGAGGTAGCTGTCTTTACTAATCTTAGCCCAGAGCACATTGAAGCTCACGGTTCTTTTGAGAAATACCGGGAGGCAAAAGGAAAACTTTTTCAGGCAACAAAGAAGGTTCATATCCTTAATTTAGACGATAAAAACACTGGATATTTTTTAAAATTCCCAGCTGAAAAGAAATATCTTTTCAAAACCAAAAACCAAAAACCAAAAACCAAAAACCAAAATTTAGAAATTTTAGAGGCAGAAAATATAAAAATAAAGACAGGAGGTGTTGATTTTAAAATTCAAGAAGTTCCGTTCCATCTCAATCTGATAGGTGGATTTAATGTTGATAATGCTTTAGCTGCAATTTCGGTGGCTAAATCTCAGAATATTTCTCTGGAAATTTGTAAGAAGGCTTTGGAAAGGATAGAAGGAATGCCCGGAAGAATGGAAATAGTGATTGCTGAACCTTTTAAAGTAATTGTTGACTACGCCTTTACCCCCAATGCCTTAGAGAAGGTCTATCAAATTATTCAAGAGACAAGAAACAAGAGACAAGAGACAAGAATGATTTGTGTTTTGGGTTCTTGTGGTGGGGGGAGGGATAAATGGAAAAGACCAATTTTGGGAAAATTAGCAGGAGAATATTGTGATGAGGTTATTGTCACTAATGAGGACCCCTACGATGAAGATCCAATGGAAATTATAAATCAAGTAGCGAGCGGGGCAGGTGAAAAAGCAAAGAAAATATTAGATAGAAGAGGGGCAATTAGAGAAGCTTTAGAAATTGCTAAACCAGAAGACGTAGTCATAATTACGGGAAAAGGTTGCGAACCCTCTATATGGATTACAGGAAGCAAAAGCATTTCCTGGGACGATAGGGAGGTAGTAAAAGAAGAATTTAAGAGATTAAGTTAATTAAGAGATTAGGCGTATGAAAAAGTATGAAATTTTAGAACATACAGCAGATTTTAAGATTAGGGTCTTTGGGAAGACAAAAAGAGAACTCTTTGAAAATGCCCTAAGAGGAATGTTTGAAGGAGCAAAATATGAACCCTTCTTCCCTAAAGCTACAGAGGACAAAGGCGAAAAAATAAAAAGAAAGATTAAAATTTCTTCTTTGGATTTACCCTCTCTTTTGGTTGATTTTTTAAATGAAGCTTTGTATTTGGCAGAAGTCAATCAGGAAGTTTATTTTGGAGTTAATTTTGAAAATTTTTCTGAAAAAGAAATTGAAGGAACTTTAATTGGAAAAAAACTAAAAAGAATGGGCGTCCAAATTAAGGGAGTAACTTACCATGATTTAGATATCCATCAGAGAAAAGATGGGAGCTGGGAAGCAACAGTTTTATTTGATATTTGACAAAGGATAAAGATTTTGTTAAACTTAAAGTAAACTAAAATTTAACTCTATGCCTGAAATTATAGGTGTAAAACAACTTTATAAAAACCTCAAGAAAATCTCCAAAAGAGTAGCCAAGGGAGAAAGTTTTATTGTTGTCAAACGTTCCAAGCCCGTTTTTAAAGTGATTCCCTACCGAAAAGAAAAAGCTAAACAATACACTCTAAAGGATTTAGAGCAACTCCAGTTCAAGAGCAAAGACAAAAGATTAAGTAAAAAGATTAATAACTTAGTTTACAGGTGAACCCCTAAATATGGTAATATTAGATTCTAACGTCTGGATTTCTTTTTTAAATATTGACGATTATGATCACAAAAAAGCAGAAAGAGTGTTTAGAAAATTAAAAGAAAAGATAGTTTTAACAGAGTATATACTTTTAGAAGTGGTAACTATAATCTCTCAAAAAATAAGTAAAGACTTGGCTGATAGTTTTATTAGAACCGTGATTGACAATAAAGATATCGAAATCTTAGCTTCCTCTAAAGAATTTTTAGATGAAATTATTAAGTTTTATTTATCGAAGAAAAATAAAAATTTGTCATTTGTTGATTATTCACTGCTTTATTTATCCCAAAAGACAGAGATAATAACATTTGATAAAATACTTAAAAAAGAACTTAAAAAACTTTCATGATTTCCAAAAAAGATTTCAAAAAAATAGCATGCGAATAGCGAGTAAGTCTGCGCTTTCGCGCAGACATTATGCGAATTTCGCCCATGCGAATTATTTATGGAAAAGAGGGATTTTAAAAAGTTAAGTGATTGGCTCTGGGAAATACCTAAATCTTTTCGGTCTGATATGCGAGTTCCAGCTAGGATTTATGTTTCAGAGAAGATGTTGGAAGATGTTTTTCGTGATAGATCAATTGGGCAGTTGGTTAATATAGCAACTTTACCAGGCATTGTAAAATATAGTTTGGCAATGCCCGATATGCATGAAGGTTATGCCAGTCCGATCGGAGGTGTGGCAGCAATAAGAATTTCTGATGGAGTTATTTCTCCTGGAGTATGCCTAAAAGGAAATACGAAAGTGTTACACTCTTTGGGATATTATTTACCGATTAAGGAATTTGAGGGCAATAAACCCTCAGAAGAAGTTCGTTGTGCAGGGTTTAAAGGAAAGGATATGGAAGAAGGTTCGATTTCTAGATTTTTTAAGATAAAAACTAACCCCCACATATTAAAGGTTGTAACAAAAACTGGGCGAAAAGTTGAAGCTACTCCCGATCACCCATTTTACACCCCTAAGGGGATGACAAAATTAGAAGAATTAAACGCCAGAGATAAAATTGCTTTATATCCTTTTCAGGGGATAGAGTATCAGTCGCCTTCAGATAGAGTTTTAGTAAATAAAAGAGAAATAAAAGAAAAAGCTAAAGGTTTAAATCAAAACCCAGCAGGTCACGGAATAGAACAAATAATCAACCGATTAAAAGAGAAAAACCTTTTACCTTTGAAAACTAATTCCTCTCAATTTCCATATTTATTAAAGATTATGGGTTATGCTTTAGGGGATGGGACAATGTACTTTGAAAGTAAGAGAAAAAGGGGACAAATTTGTTTTCACGGGAAACCAGAAGATTTAAAACAGGTACAGAAAGATATTAAAAAAGTCGGCTTTAGAACAACTAAAATTCTTTCTCGAAAAAGAAATCATACAATAAAAACTCCTTATTCTCTTTATAGGTTTTCAAATACTGAATATAGTCTTAGGGTAGGTTCGAGTAGTCTAGTGCTTTTACTCTGGGTATTGGGGATGCCTATTGGTAACAAAACAAACCAAGATTGGGTTTTACCTTCTTGGTTATTCGAATTACCTCTTTGGCAAAAAAGACTATTTTTGGCAGCTTTTTTTGGGGCAGAGTTGAGCTCCCCTAAAACTGTTACTAATCATGGATTTAATTTTTATTCTCCGGTTTTAGGGATAAATAAAAACGAAAAATATATAAAAAGTGGAAGGAGATTTTTGATCCAGATCGCAAAAATTTTGGAGGAATTTGGGATAAAAAAGAGGAGGGTAATTCAGCGAAAAGATTATATAAATAATAAAAATAAAGTTTCTTACAGAATACGACTGACTCTTTCTTCAAAACCTCAGAATCTTATTAACCTTTGGGGCAAAATCGGATACGAATACCATCGAGAGAAACAATTTTTAGCTAATCTCGCAGTCCACTTTATTAAATCAAAGCAAAAATTTATTGAAAGCAAAATTTTGTCTCGCGGTATAAAAAGCCGAAAAGGGTTGGTTAAGTTTCAGAAATCACAAATAGATTTTCTTCGTAATTTAATAAAAAAAGGTGGAAAAAATTTGGCCCGTCCCTTTGTTGGGCAATTCCCTATTTTTAAAGAATTTATAAAAATTGCTACAAAAAGACTTGGCAAAAGTGGAATGGTTTGGGACGAGATTGAGAGAATTGAAAAAGTTCCTTTTAGAGGTTATGTTTACGACTTTACTGTAAATCATCCAGACCACAATTTTATTGCTAATAATTTTGTGGTTTCAAATTGCGGTT